>CACYEJ010000433.1 GCA_902773395.1 uncultured Ruminococcus sp. | reverse complement strand
GAACATCACCATCCCCGACGGCACCCCAGAAGAGGGCGACGCCGGCGGGGCTGTGTAACCCCGTATCAATAGCGTTTGATACATCATTTTTTATATTTTAGAAAATAATGTGCACCTCTGCTTGCTGCGAAGTGTCGCAGAGGTTTTCTTCAGAGAAACTTAAAACGAAAAACCAGCTAAATGGACAAAGATTTCAAAGATTATATAGACATCGGACCAGACGACATCCTTAACGACCTGAAACGTCAGCAGGAGGCCGTCAGCCCAGCTACCGACGAGCTGCGGCTGAAGCTGAACGAGATAATAGCCAAATACAGGATCGACGCTTCGACAACGCTCATTGTGCTGTCGAACCTCTCGGCCGGCTACGTCCATCAGATGCAGCGCGGCCAGGAACCTTCCTACAGAGATGCCGTCGAGGACATGTTCCAGCGCGGCTTCAAAACCTGCCTCGCCCACTACGACCTGCTCGATGTGAATGACGAGGTGGAGAAGATGAAGAAACAGGAGTTGAATTAGAAGAAATATGACAATACTAACTTAAAACTGCTTATTACATGATAAATCAAGTTCAGCAACAAATAGCGAACCATACCGAGGGGCCAGTTCTTGTGATAGCTGGTCCCGGCTCTGGTAAAACCAAGACGCTTGTAGACAGGATTGTGAATCTTGTCAAAAAGGGTGTTGAACCAGAGGCAATCATGGTTGGTACCTTTACTGAAAAAGCAGCAAAGGAATTGATTACGCGTATTTCCAACCGTTTGCTGGAAGACGGCATTCAAGTTAATCTGAACGAGATGTATGTAGGTACACTTCACTCCATCTTCTTGCGCTTCCTTGAAGAGAATCGAGAGTTTACAAGGCTGAAACGAAGTTACCGCTTATTTGACCAGTTCGAGCAGGTCTTTACAATTTTCAGGCACATCAAGGATTTTATGGCTGTTGAAGAGATAAAAGACCTTATAGGCGACCATCGCGTATCTTATTGGACTAAAGCAAGCAATATCGCCGATAAAGTGAATATAGTTTCTGAGGAGATACTTGATGTAGACAGGCTTGAACAGTCTGAGCATGCTTCTGTTCGCGGCTTAGCGAAATGTTATCGGATATACGAGGGCATTCTTGAAGAAGAAAACGCTCTTGATTTTTCTTCCATACAACTCTCTGCTTATCAATTACTGAGCGAACACCCGGAAGTGTTAAAGAAGATACAGGACAAGATAAAATACTTTATGGTGGATGAGTATCAGGACACCAACACCATACAAGAGAAAATCCTGCTTCTATTGGCTTCGCAAAACAATAACCTTTGTGTCGTTGGTGACGACGACCAAGGTCTTTATCGTTTTCGCGGAGCGACCATTCGTAATATATTAGAGTTTGACAAGAACTTCGCTCAAGGAGAATGTAAAACCTATTTCTTGGAAACGAACTATCGTTCTCATCCTGACATCATAGCTTTCTACAACCGCTGGATGAGGAACCAGCAGTGGACTGTTGGCGGCGTGAAGTTTCGTTTCGATAAGGATATAATTGCTCGTGATGGTGAATTTCCCGATGTTCCCTGCGTACTGAGGCTTTCTGCAGAGGATGACACAAACGATTATCACAAAGAAGTGTTACGCTTCATCCGCTATTTGGAGAATGAGCATATTATAACCGACTATAATCAGATAGCTTTCCTTTTCCGTTCTGTCAGATCAGATAAGGCGAAGGCTTTGGCAGAATATTTGGAAGAGAATGGCATCAAGGTGTTCTCGCCTCGTTCTGACATGTTCTTCGAACGTGAGGAAGTGCGGCTTATTTTAGGCTGCCTGGTTACCATATTCCCCCAAGTGGAGGAATTGTTTGAGCCAGAAACAAAGATAGCCGGCCTTTGCGCTCAATGGGGGGGATACTTCATATCCGAACTGCAAAGGGACCCTGTTGCCCACAGGGAATTGATTCGATGGGTGTTAGCAATGCAAAAGACTCATGCCCCATTGAAACATAGTACCAACTACGGCTTTACGTCATTGGTTTATCAGATGTTCCAGTTCCCTCTTTTTGCCCGTTTCCTTCAAGTTGACTTGACAGGCATCAAAACCGATCTCAGGGCAGCTTACAACATTGGTACACTTACCAATCTTGTGTCAAAGTTTGAATATCTGAACAGCATCACAGTATTCACACCGAAAAATGTTGAATCAGTACTGACGAGTTTCTTTAACTACTATCTGCGCTTCTTAGTTCAAGGTGGCTTAAGTGAGTTTGAGGAGTTCGATGAAACGCTGCCGTCTGGCTGTGTGTCGTTTATGACCATTCACCAGTCGAAGGGGTTAGAGTTCCCCATCACTATTGTAGGGAGCATGAACGCAGTACCAGCCAAGAGCTATACAGAACTGGACGAGATTCTGCAAAGTAAATACTATCACAAACCTATTTACGAGCCATTGGACCAAACAAAGTATTTCGATTTTGCACGTCTCTATTATACTGCTTTCTCCAGAGCCCAGAATTTGCTATTGCTGACAGGGTGTGAAAGCAGCACGGGGCGTAAAACGCCGTCGGCATATTTTGAGCCTTATTGGCGCAGCCTGCCTAAATGGCGCGATTCGCGTGTTGACTTGCACAAGATTGATTTGGCGAGTGTGAAGCCTGTGAGTATCAAGCATGAATATGCTTTTACCTCTCATATCCTGCTCTATGAAAACTGCCCGCGACAATATGAGTTCTACAAGGAACTACAATTCGTAGAAGAGCGCAAAGGTAGTACGATGGGTGGCTCTCTGCTTCACCAGACCATCGAGGATATTCACAAAGCCGTACTTCGTGGCGAACAAGACACACTTACAGATGCCAATATCGAATCTTGGTTCAATACCAACTATCAGCTCTTGGTCAAGCAACTACACTCTTACATAGCAGAGGCCCAGCGCAAGGCCATCCTTCACCAAGTACTGAACTATCGTGATCAGAACCAAGGGCAATGGCACCGCATCAAAGAGGCAGAAGTGGACGTCTCGTTGGTGAAGGAAGACTATATTCTGAAAGGTAAGATTGACCTTGTTGAAGGAGAGGATGGGACTGTAGAGTTAGTGGACTTCAAATCAGGCGAAAAGCCCGATGTTAATACTACTGATGAATATAAGCGAAGAATACTAAATCAATATCGGCGTCAGTTAGAGATATATGCTTATCTTATAGAGCAGCGCTATGGCCACAAAGTGAGCGCTATGCATCTTTATTATCCAAAGGAGGAAAGTGGTAATCCGAGAATTACTTACCGCTATCAGCGGCAAAACATTGAAAACACCATCGACGCTTTTGAGGAAGTGGTGCGGAAGATAGAGAAGAAGGACTATTCTATGAAGGGAGTTCGTCGTAACGAGAAACATTGCTCTGATTGCGACCTCCGGTTCTTCTGCAACTTTAATTGTTGAAAAATAAATGTTTAAGAATATGGACGAGTTAAATTTGAAAGCAGAGCAAAAGATTGATTCCGTTGAGGATTTTCAGTTTGAACCTATCAAGGGCCAGCCTATGTTGAAATGGACAGGTAAGCGCCCCTTTACTTCAACCCAGTTTTATCCAGCCCAATTGAAGGAATCTTTTGGCGAAGAAACAGATGGTTGGATGAATAAAATCTTCTGGGGAGATAATCTTCAAGTGATGAGTCATCTGTTGAAGAGATATCGTGGTCAGGTTGATTTGATTTATATTGATCCTCCATATGATTCAAAAGAAGACTATAAGAAAACAATTACATTAAGAGGTAAAAAGGCAGAAACTTCTAATACTTCTTTTGAAGAAAAGCAATACACAGACATATGGAGTAACGATGAGTATCTACAATTCATGTATGAAAGATTAATTCTCATGCGAGAATTACTTTCAGATAAAGGAAGTATATATGTCCACATGGATGAACATCGTTCGCATTACATTAAAATTTTACTTGATGAGATATTTGGCTCTTCTTGTTTTAGAAGAGAAATATTATGGGATATTACTGTACTTTCTGGCTTTAAAGTATCTGCAAATAATTGGATAAGAGGTCATGACATCATTTTATATTACACTAAAAATTCAACATCTCCTTTTTTCAATAAACTAAGGCAACCCCATAGTCAGGATTATATAGACATGTTCAGGGGTATTGATGAAAATGGTGATCGTTTTCTAATAGCTCATGGGTTAAAGAGGTATCTTAAAGATGTAATTAAAAAGGGTAAACCATATGGAGATGTTTGGGACGATTTGACATCCTATCAAGTGTTGCGAAAACAATTGCAAGATGTGAGAGATTTAGACAAATTAAATGAGGTCCTTTCAGACACAAAGGCAGTTCAAAATATTTCTGATGTTTGGGATAATGTTATGTCATTTCAGCAACAGCCGACTTCTGCAGAAAATTGTGGATATCCTACTCAGAAGCCTGAATCACTTCTTGAGCGTATTATACGGGCATCAACGAATCCAAATGATTTGGTTTTTGATTGCTTTATGGGAAGTGGGACAACACAAACAGTAGCTATGCGTTTGGGCAGACGTTTTATCGGTGCGGATATTAATATGGGGTCGATAAATACTTCTGTAAAAAGGCTATGTAATGAAGCAAAAAAACTTAATGAGTCAATTCCACAAACAGAAGGCCTAGATTGTTATTATACTGGTTTTAACCTTTATAATGTAAATAACTATGATGTCTTCCGTAATCCTGTTCAGGCAAAGGACTTGCTAATACAAGCTCTAGAGCTTCAGCCTTTACCTAGTAATGACCTCTATGATGGTGAGAAAGATGGAAGATTGGTGAAAATTATGCCCATCAACCGCATCGCTACCCGAGCTGATTTGAACGAACTAATTACAGGCTTTCCACGTGATAAGTTTGATAAGCGTAAAGCTGAAAACCCCAACAAACCTGTGGAATTGATAACATTGGTTTGTATGGGCCACGAACCTGACCTCGGAGCTAACTTAAAACTACAAATGAAGGAAGAAGGCTACATCATCGATGTGGAAGTTGTAGATATTCTTCGCGATAAAGTGAATTTGGAGTTCAGGAGAGATTCAGAAGCTGATGTACAGATAGAGGGCGACAAACTGGTCATCCGCGAGTTCTATCCTATGAACTTGTTGCAGAAACTCTCGATAGAGAAAACCAACGTAGAAGAGTGGCGCGAACTGGTAGACAGCATTAAGATTGACTTCAACTTCGACGGTGCCGTATTTTCACCAACGGTTATTGATATACCAGAAGGTAGCGAATTGGTAAAGGGTAGTTATAAAATTCCTGCCGAAGCTGGCACCATCAAGGTGAAAATAACCGACTTGCTGAGTGAGTCATGTGAAGTAACACTAAACGCTTAAGATTATGCCCAGAGGAAGAAAAAAAACGACTACGACGACGATAGATTTCCCATTCTATCAGTATCTGCAATACTTCTTGCATGCAGAGCACAAGCGCGTATATTCGGCTTTTACGCCTTTGTCAAAAAAGTTCCTGAACTTCAACAATCCCAAGGAGAACGCAAAAGCCTATCTGCGTGTGCCTCAGTTTGAGGCATTGGAAACGTATGTGTTTCTGAAAGAGTTTTGCGAGAATCAGAAGCTCTGGCAGATATTTGAGCAATGGTACAATAAAACAGGAAAGTTTGAAGGACGAGCTTCAGCCGGCATTGGAAAAACAGGGCAATTGGAGCTGTTTGGCGTCACTGAGGTAAACCAGGAAATCTCTAAGGACGCTTTTGCGAAGGTATTTGCTCAAATCAAAGCGATGCAGCAGGACTATCCCAACTATATCTTTGCCTTGACAATGGGCTTGGGTAAAACGGTGTTGATGGCAACAAGTATATTCTATGAATTCCTGTTGGCAAACAAGTATCCTCGCAATCCGCTATACTGCCACAACGCCATTATATTTGTTCCGGATAAGACTGTGCGTGAAAGCGTAATTGACGACGTTCAGAACCTTGACAAGAAAAAGGTGGTTCCTCAGGAATACCTCTCGTGGCTCGATGCCAATCTAAAGTTCCACTTCTTGGATGACAACTCATCGCAACTATCCACGATTGACAATTCTGATTATAATATCATCATTTCTAACTCGCAGAAAATCATCCTAAAGCAGGAGCATAAGAAAAAATCAGCGGCACAATCGCTATTTGGAGAAGAGACTGGTAAATATACTGCGTTGTCGTTGAAGACCAAAATGGCAGCATTAGGTGAGGCAGCTGGTATAGAAGACGTGGAAGAAGAAATCCAGCTCATCAACAACCATCGCTTTGTAAAATTGTCACGCCTAAAGCAATTGGGTATCTATGTGGATGAGGCCCATCATGTTTTTGGCCAGAAACTCCAAGAGGACTTGATGACTTCAACTAAGGCAACCAGTCTTCGTGTAACTATCAATGAACTGGCAGAACAGCTGAAGAGAACAGGCACTCGAGTGGTTGGTTGCTACAATTACACGGGCACTCCATATGTTAAGAACAGGCTTTTGCCTGAGGTGGCTTATTCATACGGGCTGCGTGATGCAATAGATCATGGGTACCTGAAGAAAGTTGCCCCTTACGCTTTAGAAAACATCAGAGACAACACCCAAGTATTCTGTCGTAAGACTATAGGCGATTTCTGGAAGAATTGCGGTGAAAAACGTGTTGAAGGGATGCTACCTAAAATGGCGTTTTTTGCTTCAACCATTGAAGAGGCTGTAACTGAGCTGCGTCCTGCTATAGAGAACGAATTGGTGAGGCTGAATATACCTACGTCAAGAATTCTTGTAAATGTAGGTGACGAGCATTATACTACGAATGATGATTTGCGAGAATTTAAGCGCCTTGATACAAAAACATCAGAAAAACAGTTTATAATCCTTGTTGGAAAGGGGAAGGAAGGTTGGAACTGTCGTTCGCTTTTTGCAGTAGCGATGTATCGAAAGGCAAAGTCAACGGTTTTCGTTCTCCAAGCAACTATGCGTTGTATGCGACAGATTGGTGACTACCAACATACAGCTTATCTCTTCTTCTCTAAGGAGAATATGGATATCCTGAATAATGAGCTGAAGGAGAACTTCAATATTACTTTGGAAGACATGTCTGGTGCTGGTGAAAAAAAGAATATTGCAGAAGTTCGTCTTGTTCCGCCGCCCGTGAAGATTGAAGTGAAGAAAATCAAGAAACTCTTTCGCATGAAGAAACGACAATTGGCAGGGCACGTGGATTTGAAACTTGATGAGGTGAATCTGGACAAGTATAAGATAACCATTTCAGAAAGGAAAATTGACGACTTGAATAAGGTCGTTGGCGCTAAGGAAGATATAACAGACATCAAGGAACAGCGAAAATACTCTTCATTTACTTTGGTAGGTGAGATAGCTCGCTACCTTAATATGAAACCGTTGGAACTAAAAGCCATCATGCTGAATTTGACGGAAAGCATAGAGAGTATTTGTGCGAGAGTGAACGAGCATAACGAACTGCTTTACGATGAAGTGATACCTCGCCTTTTCAATGAAATCTTTGAAGTAGAGGAGTACACCAGCACAGACAAGATAAGCCTCGAGTTGGTGAAAGACCCCGAACTCAAGGGAAATGGAGAGGACTGTTATAAGGTTGCTTATAAAGACGGATTGCTGGCATCATACTATGATGAAAAGTTTGCTGGTTTTCGTGATAAGACATTTAACGTAGACAATTACTGCTTTGATTCAGGCCCTGAGAGCGATATGTTCTGGAACTTAATCACTGACCAGCGACTTGTGAAAGTATGGTTTACAGGCATGCTAACAGCAGGCCAAACCGACTTCGTAATCAACTATATTGATCCTGAATCGAATACAGTACGCTCTTACTATCCAGACTTCCTTGTACAAAAGAAGGATGGGTCGTATATCATTATCGAAGTAAAGGGTGAGCACATGATAGATAGTGCTGTGGTGCAGGCAAAGAAGGAATACGCAAAGCAGATTGCTTCCGCCAGTAGCATGGATTATATCATTGTGCCAGGCAAACAGGCTAAAGAACGTATTGTGTTTGGGAATGATGCCTAACCGCCTGTGAAGGTCGTCGGCCCCTAACATGAATTATCACATTTTTGAAATCGCCGCTTTCCCCTGTATTTATGGGAGAAAGCGGCGAAAAGTCACATGTCACATATCACATTTTCGGCACAAAAAATCGGCAAAAAATCACATTTTCGGCATATTTTTTATTTGACAGGCCTAATATAGTTGCCAGATTCGAGTACTGTCGTGAGGAGAATATCGTGAAAAAAGACGGATCACGAATCGGCTATGTATAAATAGGAATAATACGGTGGTTCGAATACATGATGAAGTGATTCGGTAGCCGAAATACCTCCTAAATACATTTTTTCGCAAAAAAACGCTCAAAAGTTTGGCAGTTCGAAAGAAAATGTCTACCTTTGCACCCGCTAAACCAATATGGT
>CACYEJ010000432.1 GCA_902773395.1 uncultured Ruminococcus sp. | reverse complement strand
TTGGGCTATATCGAGAACGAACAGCCACGAATGGTCAAAACCCCGTGGTATGATGAGGAGATTCCCTTCAATATGGCGGCGGAAATCGGTACGCAGAAGGTAATCACAGATCATTCGAGTGTGGGTATTGTGATAACAACCGACGGTTCAATTACCGATATTCCACGAGAAGAATATGAAGAGGCAGAGGAGAGAGTTGTAAGAGAGCTAAAGGATATCAATAAGCCGTTTATTATTCTCTTGAACTGTATTGATCCAACCGACAATAATTCAAAGCAGTTGGCAGACCGCCTTAGTAAAAAGTATGAGATACCTGTTGCACCTGTCAATTGTTTGGAGCTTGACGAGAACGAGATCAAGAGAATTCTTGCACAGATTCTATTTGAGTTCCCCGTCAAGGAAATAGGTATAGATATGCCTAAATGGGTGACGTCACTTGAAAAATCTCATTGGCTCAAAAACGAGGTTTTCAATAGTATTCAGAATTCTGCCGCCGGTATTACAAAGGTTCGTCAAATACAGGAAGCTTGCGATTTATTAAAGAATTGTGAGTATATCACAGGTGCCGGCATTGATAATGTAGATTTAGGATTGGGTAGGGCAAGAGTCCGATTAGATCTGGAGAAGAGCTTGTTCTGTAAGGTAATCGGCGAGAAAACCGGTATTGATATTGCCGATGAATCCGATATGCTCAAAATAATCGTCGAGCTTACGAGTATGAAAACCGAGTTTGACAAGATAAAAGCTGCCTATGACGATGTAATGGAAACAGGTTATGGAATTGTTATGCCGTCTATGGAGGAGCTTACACTTGAAGAGCCTCAGATAATCAAACAGGGTACAAAGTACGGCATCAAGCTGAGAGCCTCAGCCCCATCAATTCATATGCTAAAGACGAATATCACTACCGAGGTTACCCCGATAGTCGGCTCAGAGCAGCAGTCAGAAGATCTCGTGATGTTTATGCTGAACGAGTTCGAAGAAAATCCCGTCAAGATATGGGAATCAAACATATTCGGAAATCGCTTCATGAGCTTGTAAATGAGGGATTGCACAATAAGCTGCACCGTATGCCCGCCGACGCAAGGGCGAAGATCAACGAAACGATTGAGCGTATTATAAATGACGGCTGCAACGGGTTGATATGTGTAATTCTCTAAAACAGATTATGAAGGTTAAGCTCTTCGCTGTCTTTAAGTGAATTAAAATGATTTTTCAAAACGCCGCACTCAATGTAAACGTTTTCGAATTTGGACTGTTCACAATTACGCACGATATTTTCAATTGATATATCAATTTGATCTATCTCTCCGTGTGACAGAAAAATTTCAAGCTGAGATTTTTTACTGTCCCACAGCTCCTTAATTTCTCCGCAGAGCTTTTTCGTATTTTCGGAATGGCTCGTTGCGGAGATTTCTGTTTTTTCAATAATGGTCAATAAATTATCCGAAGCGTGTTCTGTTAGGAAATATTCTGTAAATGCAAGAGTAATTATCATTAATGCAATTCCAAGTGCCGCCCAAACTCTAGTCATAGTTTATCACTTCGCTTTATAATATTATATTCACGTTTTCTGTTTACTGTCATGATAAAAACATCTTTTTGAGAAACCTTTTCTTTCTTTAGAATCTTTGAAATAAATTTTTCGTCAACATCGCAAAGCTGCATTGAAAAATGAGAAAGTGTGCCGTCGCTTATTACTACGGCTTCAATGCCCTTGTCGTCTGTTTTAAGTTTAAGATCGCTCATAGTAGGGTTTTCTTTCTCAGGCTTTTTCATTACGCTTAGAGTACCGTTTGTTTCTACAATTCCAAATTTAACATCATCAAAGGAAAAAATATCCTGCTGTCGCAAGCTTTCGGATAAATCCTCTACGCTCATTCTTAAACGCTTTAGCTCGCTTTGTTCGATTTTTCCGTCATTAATTACGACAATAGGTCTGCCGCAAATCAATCTTCTCAGACGTGCATTTTTAATCATTGCACCGGAAAGAAACACCTCACAAACCACAAGCACAAGCATTGGAATAACTCCTCCGAGCAGCGGCTTTGAAGAGTTTTCCACAGCAAGTGAGGCGATGTCCGATAGGAGCATAGTCACAACTAGCTCAGTAGTTTGCAGCTCTCCGATCTGACGTTTGCCCATGAATCTTACTGCTGCAATAATGATAATGTATAAAAAAGTTGTTCTGATAATTGATATGAACATAAGAATCACCATTAATATTTTGAGCAGTTATTTGAATTTTATACGACAAAATAAAAGTAACCTGTTGTACCTCTAATGATCAAGTACAACAGGTTATAATCCTTATATAATATTTTAATAAATCTAATAATAGATATAACACAAAAGAATGCTATTTTCCAATAATTGATAAGTAAATTTCACTTTTTATGATAATTAAGGGAAAAATGGATCTTTATAAATAGGACTTGTCATGTATTCTTCTTTAGATTTAAAAATATATCCGGAGTCAAACATTGATAAAAAATCATTCCCCGAAATAACAAAATGATCCAACAGAACAATATCAAGATTATCCAAAGCCTGAAACAAATTAATAGTCGAGATAATATCTGATTTAGACGGTTTTGTTGTACCGCTTGGGTGATTGTGTGCAATAATAGCGAATCGTGCAGAATGCCTAATAGCTGCTTCGCAAATTATAGGTATGCTCAATTCAGTGCTTTTTGACGAGCCCTTACTCACAAATCCAGAGAAAACTTCTTTAAAGTGCCGATCCATTAAAATGATATATGCCATCTCTACCTCTTTTGAGAAATAAAGATTAATCAAACGCTGCGGCAAAACGTCAAGATCAATCACTCTGCTTGTATTCTCGATCTTATCATTTCGATATATCGCTAAAACATCAGGGAGAAACTTTAGGAAAAAGGCAACATTTTCTGAAAGTCCAAATTCTGTAAGCAAGCTATACGGTGCGTCCATAACAGCGGAGATCGAGCCAAATTTGTTAATGAGTTTGTGAGCTAAAGAGTTAGTATCTCTCATAGGTATAGCGTAGTAAAGAAGCATTTCCAATATCTCGTGCTGATCAAAGATTTCTATACCGTGTTTGAGATATTTATTTTTCATACGCTGTCTGTGTCCTGCGTGTTCGGATTTTGAAGCTGCCATAAATGCAAGACCTCCATTTCAGATAAATAGTACAACCGATATCAAAACAAATATAAGGACATATAATAAAATTGCCCATTTTGATTAGCTTGCTATAAATAAATTATAACGGTATTTAATGAAATAATCAAGAGGATTTTACATTCTTTCAAAAAGAATTTGTATCTTTTTGAAGAACACACTTGTATCGGCAATTTTTAGAATTTCATCGTAAGACTTATTCTATTTTTAGCCGTGTCAACGGAAAGAATCTTTACATTGACGATGTCGCCCACCTTCAAGACTTCGCTGGGGTGCTTTATGTACTTGTCGCAGATCTGAGATATATGAACAAGACCGTCCTGATGAACACCTATATCAACAAATACGCCAAAGTCAATTACATTTCTTACTGTTCCCTTTAGCTCCATGCCTTCTTTAAGATCCTTAATGTCAAGAATATCCGTTCTGAGCGTAGGAGCAGGCAACTCCTCACGTGGGTCACGTCCTGGTTTAGAAAGTTCTTTCGAGATATCAATAATTGTAGGAATACCAATACCGATTTTCTCAGATATCTCCCTGATACTGTTTCTGCTCAGTCTTGCACCTATATCAGTAAAGCCTGCATTGCTGATATCGCTATTGTTGTAGCCGAGAATATCAAGCAGTTTTTTTGTTGAGTCGTAGCTTTCGGGGTGAATTCCCGTGTTGTCAAGGGGGTTCTTGCTTTCGGCAACTCTAAGAAATCCTGCACATTGTTCGAATGCCTTCGGACCCAGTTTTGGAACTTTTTTAAGTTCAGCTCTTGATGTGAATGATCCGTTTTCTTCTCTATAGGCAACAATATTTTTGCAGACAGTTGCACTTAAACCTGATACTCGTGAAAGCAGGGCAGGGGAAGCAGTGTTCAAGTCAACACCAACCGAGTTTACGCAGTCCTCAACCACACCGTCAAGAGATTCTCCGAGCTTTTTCTGTGGCATATCATGTTGATATTGACCCACACCAATTGCCTTAGGTTCAATTTTAACAAGCTCTGCAAGAGGATCCTGCAAGCGGCGAGCAATTGAAACTGCACTTCTTAGCGTTAAATCAAGCTCCGGCAGCTCTTGTGCAGCAAGCTTAGACGCCGAATAAACAGAAGCACCCGCTTCGCTTACTACCATATAATAAACTTTTCTGTCGCAGCTCTTGATTACGTCAACGGCAAACATCTCTGTTTCCTTGCTGGCAGTACCGTTTCCGATTGAGATAATATCGACTGAGTGTTTTTTAATCAAATCGAGAAGCTTTTGTTTTGATCTCTCAATTTGCTCTTTTGAATGAGTAGGATAAATAACTGTAGTGTCAAGTACCTTTCCTGTAGCGTCTACAACAGCAGTCTTGCAGCCGGTACGATAACCGGGGTCAAGTCCCAGAACAACTTTGCCTTTTACAGGTGGCTGCATAAGAAGCTGCTTGAGGTTCATTGCAAAAACCTTGATAGCACTCTCGGAAGCTTTCTCGGTTAATTCGCTGCGAATCTCTCTTTCAATAGATGGGTAGATAAGTCTTTGATAGGCGTCATCGCAGGCATCTTTCACGAGCTTAGTACATTCGTTGTCACCGTGAAGAGTTCTTTTATAAATCGAATCGAGTGAACGGTCAGTGTCGTTTACCACGTTTACTTTAAGGAATCCTTCCTTTTCGCCTCTATTAATTGCCAAAATTCGATGATTAGGAATTTTGGCCACACCCTCGCTGAAGCTGTAGTACTGAGCATAAACGCTGTCATTTTCCTCATTTACAGCCTTTACCTCGATAACACCCTTTGAATTTGCAATAGAACGAATATCCTTTCTGATGTCAGCATCATCTGAGATTTGCTCGGCAATAATGTCCATTGCACCTGTAAGAGCATCTTGAGCATTTTCAACACCCTTATCAGAGTCAATATATTTCTCACTTTCGGTAATAGGTGAAAGTGAAGCTTTTTGCTCCAATATTGCAAGAGCAAGGGGTTCAAGACCCTTTTCCTTTGCAACAGACGCTCTTGTTTTTCTCTTCGGGCGGAACGGGCGATAGATGTCCTCAAGCTCACTTAGAATGGCGGCTTTGTCAAGAGCCTCGGCAATCTCATCTGTGAGCTTTTCCTGTGCTGAAATCAGCTCACGAATTTCTTCTCTTCGTTTATCAAGGTTTCGATAATAATCCAGTTTATCTGAAAATTCTCTGATAAGCTGATCGTCCATTGAGCCGTGCATTTCTTTTCTGTAGCGTGCAATAAAGGGAATCGTATTTCCCTCGTCAAGCAGATTAATTATATTCTGAGCATAGTTTTCCAGAATATTAAATTCCTGCGATAGTACTTTTGAATATTCCATTGTTACCTCCGTTAAAAATGGTATAAGAAAATTATACCACAAAATCTACTGATTGTACAGCTTTTAAAAAATTTTGTAGTGAGCATACAATATAAAAAAGCTAAAGGGAATTAATTATATTTCTCAGTGAAAAATTCTTATTCGTTGCAAATTCTTCCAAAAGTTTATTGATATTCTCGTAGGAGTGTTCAATTTCTTTGGAGTATCTTTCTATAATCAAAGTTCGTTTTTGAGTGTCATTCTCCGCTTTTGCATGATCTGTCATAGCAGAACAAACGATATATGCACAGTATATTCTTTTTATAACAGAAATAATATCGTAACTATCTATAGCATTAAGGAAATACCTGTATATATAGTACAGTGCAAGATTTCTATACTCACTATCAGTTTGATGTGTATTGACAAGAACTGAATCTGCGGAAAGATACATTTCGTCCAGCCATTTTTTATCCATAATATCCATATCCTTATGAACATCAAATACAAACCGGCGGCTTGATGAAAAAGTATCAATATTAATAGGTATATTATATTCATAAAGCTTTTTTAAATTAAACTCATTTATATCAATCAGCCTTTGTATATAATCGCTGTAATATATACAATCGGTTAATTGTTCCTGAAAAGTTTTATTATTATTCGTAAATAAGCCGGCTGTTATTGCACGAGCTTTAATTAAAAAGTTCATAAAATCCTTTTCGTAACCGTTATCATCATTTTGTATTTTGGAAATGCTATAATCCTCAAATACACACTCGCCTGAGAGAACCATTCTGCAAGCCTCAGGACATGCAATAGAAAGCATATGCTCAACAAATTCGGTATAATCTTGACTAATTCTAGGAAATTCCCTACAGGTGCTGCATAAGTGCTGCTCACCATAACGAAGCTGTATTTCACAAAGCTTTTCACCGGTCAATAATGGACATTTTCCGTTTTTTAAAACAAATATCCTATCTCCGTCTTGGTCAATCATTGTATTGCTTATTATGCTATTTCCGAATTCATCGGAGATACTTGAATAAAAAACAAACGCTTCATCATCTACAACAATATCCCATTCCTTACAGCAAGTATCAGGGCATTCTGATGCTATACAATTGAACTTATGATAAAATTCAGGATAATACTCTTTTGGTTTATTCACGTTATTCCACAACCTTTTTACACATGTTTTGGAAGAAAATGCTCGCAGTAAATACGAACACTTACTATTAAAAACAGTTGGTATAAACTTTTTCTATTTTACCACATAACAAATTAATTGTAAATAGAAAAGCGATACAGCACAAAACACTGTATCGCTAATATTTAAAAAATTACAACTCACATCTGCCTTCAAGAGCTCTAGCCAAAGTCACCTCGTCAGCATATTCAAGGTCACCGCCAACAGGAATACCATAAGCAAGTCTTGTAACCTTAACTCCGAGAGGTTTCAACAGTCTTGAAATATATACAGCCGTTGTTTCACCCTCAGCAGTAGCGTTAGTAGCCATAATTACTTCCTTAACATTGTCCTTTCTCACACGGTCAATAAGCTCTTTAATATTGAGCTGTTCAGGACCGATACCATTTAAGGGGGATATTACTCCATGCAAAACATGATACATTGCAGAGTATTCTTGAGTTTTTTCAAGAGCAACAACATCTTTAGGCTCTTCAACAACGCAAATTGTACTCGTATCACGTTTAGGATTCTTGCAGATAGGGCAAAGCTCATCATCAGTCAGATTGCAGCATCTCGCACATTTGTGTATTTTGCTGTGTGCATCAGTAATAGCTTTCGCCAAAGCTTCTGCGTCCTCCTTTGGCATCGAAAGAACATAGTACGCAAGCCTCTGTGCCGACTTTGCACCGATTCCCGGCAGTCTGTTAAATTGATCAATCAGCCTTGCAAGTGCAGGGGCTTGAAATCCTGCCATAGCTTAGAACAAACCGGGCATGCTCAGTCCGCCCGAAATTTTTGTCATAACCTCTTCCTTTTCAGTTGAAGCGGCTCTGAGAGCTTCGTTTGCAGCTGCTGTGATAAGGTCTGTGAGCATTTCAATATCCTCAGGGTCTACAACCTCAGGCTTTAACTCGATTTTCTTAATCTCCATAGCACCTGTAACAGTAACGCTTACTGCCTCGCCGCCTGCTGTTGCAGAGTATTCTTTAGCCTCAAGCTCTGTGCTTGCAGCGTCCATTTCTTCCTGCATTTTCTGAGCCTGCTTTGCGAGCTGCTGTAAGTTGGTAGGTGCAGCATTTCCGCCGTTGTAACCCTTTGGTATTCTTGCTTTCATTTGAAAATTCCTCCGTAAAAAATTGATATTAGATTTTAAAATTTTTTGTTACAGTTAAGTTATTACTCAATCGTAACCTTTATATCTGAATTTGAGATATGCTCAATAAATTCATCAATCTTAGCTTTGGGCTGTACATTTGAAACCGTCGCAGAATCTCCCTGTTTATAAGGACCCAGCTTATAGTCATGACCGGTTATCTCTTTGATTGCCATTCTTAAAGTTTCACGTACCTTCTGATCCTTTAAATGCTTGCGTGCAATATCATCGTTGACGTCAATAAGAACGTAATTCCCTGAGATATATGCAGTTGTGTTGCGAAAAATAGTTGCAACAATTCTCTTATAGGATTTCATAGCTTCCAGTACGTCCTCCCACTGTTCCATTAAAACAGCGTTTGAGCTTAGTGATTCAATCATATGTTGTGGATCCACAGCAACTGGCTCTTTTTGAGGAGCAGTCATACTTGTTTTAGCAGTCTCTATGGCAGCATGATTTTGAGCTGCGGCAGAGGGGAGAGGCTTGCTAGCTTCGCTTTTAGCATATACAGCTTGATTTGGAACCTCGTGCGGTGATTCAACCTGCTGCGGCGGTATATTGCTTTGAATCGTAATACCTGAGCGAACGGCTCTTTCAAGCTTTTCTATACGTGAAAGCATTGCACCGACATCGGCAGTCAGCTTTGGATTACAAAGCTTTATCATGCACGTTTCAAATTCTATTTTATTATTGCCGCCTTTAAACATCTTTTCAAGCGATACCTGTAAAACATCAATGCAGTAAACAATCTGAGTAAGAGAAATGCTTTCCGCCTGTATCTCAGCCTTTGCCAGCTCCTCAGGTGACATCAGTATTAAACCGTGAGCACTTTTTTTCATGGTTCTTAAAAGCATCAATGTTCTAAAATGTTCTGTAAGTTCCTCACAAAGACGTGAAATACTCTTAGAAGCTTTATGCAGCTCATTCACTGTATTGATAGCCAGCGGAACATCTTCATTTTTAACCGCATCGGCAAGCGTAAAAAGATAATCTCTTCCTGCAAGACCGGTGGCTTCACGAACTACAGCAGAATCAATTTTGTCCGAAAGACCGATACAGCGATCGAGAATAGATAACGCATCACGCATTGCTCCGTCGGCAACGGCAGCAATAAGCATAGCAGCGTCACGGTCAAGTGAAACCTTCTCTTCGCTGGCAATATATTCAAGCCGGTCGGCAATATTCTCAGGATCAATTCTGTTAAAGTCGAATCTCTGACAACGAGATAAAATAGTAGCCGGCAGCTTATGTACCTCGGTGGTAGCCAAAATAAAAACCACATGTGAGGGTGGCTCTTCAAGCGTTTTAAGCAGGGCATTGAATGCTCCGGTTGTGAGCATATGAACCTCGTCAATAATGTAAACTCGGTACTTTGCTTCTGACGGCGTGAACATCACTTCGTCAAGTACCTCACGAATGTTGTTTACACTGTTGTTGGAGGCAGCGTCCATTTCAACAACGTCCATAATGCTGCCCTTAGCAATTCCTACGCAGTTTTCGCATTTACCGCAGGGTTCACCATCTGTAAGATTCAAGCAGTTTACAGCTCTTGCCAGAATTTTAGCACAAGTTGTCTTACCTGTGCCTCTTGATCCTGTAAAAAGATAGGCATGCGATATTCTGCCGGATTTAATTTCATTTTTCAGAGTTAATGTAACGTGAGACTGACCTATCACATCGTGAAATCCTGTAGGACGCCATTTTCGATAAAGCACACGATACAAACTTAATCACCTCTTAAAAAATGTCAAAATAAAAAAATCCATATACTTTGATATACGAACGACAGACTTACTGCATCGCAGAGGGCAACTCCGTTTAATGCTGCTCGGTTCCCCGCCTGACATGGTTCCCGGCGCCCTATCGCACAGGACCTGCCG
>CACYEJ010000431.1 GCA_902773395.1 uncultured Ruminococcus sp. | reverse complement strand
AATGCAAACGACCGCCTGCGCCCGGAGAAGTTCCTGTTAAAATGCTTTCGGACGGGGGTTCGATTCCCCCCACCTCCACCAGAATAGGATTGCTATTTTAACAAAAGTAGCAATCCTATTTTTTTGTCCACTCAAGAACAAAGTAGTTGCTGCCCAAATATTTCCTAAAACGGTTTCCGTTGTCTCTGGGTAACAAAAAAGGACCTAACTTTTTACGGTTAGATCCTTTTGTCTTACTTAGATATTCAGTTATCAGAAGAGATCACGAACAGCATCACTTGCTGTATATAGCACAGAAATGCTTTTATTCGATTCAACTCCAATAATGAAGTCGACAAGATGAGATGCGTCTTCAGAACGTTTATCGTGCTTTTCTGTTGGCAATCCAATTCCGTAGAAAATGTGATCTACAACATACTGGGATAACAGTTTCCCAATATCGTCTGTGTATTGGTTGTCAACTATCAAGCGGTTCTGCTTCTCATAATCCTGATAGTAAAAACGATCCTTGTTTTCAAAAAAAAGGCAATCAGTTCCTTTGACGGCAACTATGTCAGGGTTGATAGTATTCTTGTTCTTGTCCGTTGAACCGTTGGGATGTAGAAAATGTCCCGTTCCGCTTTGAGGAAAGTCAAAACAAACAATTATCCACTGGTGCAGCATTAGCCATTTCAAGATGCTTTTCGTTACTTGTTCTTCTGTCATTACGCATCTCTCCATAATGATCCGTTAGGGAAGAGTATCGCATCTGCAAAATAAGAGAATACTCGAATGTGCTTTACTTTCGAATAAGTTGAACCGTACCTTACTTGCATTAGATATCTTGGTATTTCACTACTGTCCAAATCCGAGTAATTCTTCACCAGAAGATTTTTGTCAGAACAAGACCGCACGGCTGAGAAGAAATCGTTTATGTCTGAACCATTCTCATCTGTAATCGTGATTGTTCTATGTGTATGATCAACCGTTACAGCACCCCACACCATAACTAAGTTCAAAACCCGATCTTCATAAGTTAATCCATTTCGACACTTTAGATAATCGATAGCAGCCAAGCAGCCGGGATATGGGTCACCTCTAAAACTGGCATTAACTTGATAAAGAGCCGTTTCTTCTCTGGTGCGAAGTAATTCCCCTATTGAATACGTTGGTGTTTCATATTGATGCAGATAATTCAGAAGGTACTCGGTTGGTATTTTGGTTACCGCTGACAATGGAGACATCTCATTTTCGGTTCTCGTCCCAGCTTTTGTCACAAACTGTGCTTGCATATAATTCCGTTGATCTCTAATTGCCGCTGAACGCAGGAGAGTGTTTCTTGCCGGAATAACTCCCATTGTTTCAGTAGCATTTATTATACAGTCGAGAGCTTCAAACATTCTCTGCATACTGGCAGCCGTAGAATCCGGGCAACCTGAATACTTGATAATGTCTGTATCGTAGCACAGCCCCTTATCTATAAAGTGGGGAGCCAATGTTGCATCTTCGGAATACCTCTCTATATCATCTGTTGGGAAATAATATAGCAAAGCAGGTATTGAATACAGACTCATTACCGCTTCCAAAGAGCGAAACACCAAAGGGTTAAGTGTATCCCATTTAGAATTATCGACACCAGTTCTTCTATTTTTTCTTGTGATTATTTTGCCTTCGGGATAGATATAAAAAGCTGGAACACTATTTTCAACTGCTGCAGCAAGTCTTGCAAAACGCTGGAATGCATTATGCCCGGTTCCAGCTTCTGTTGTCACCTCGATAGAAAAAACTGGTTCATTATCTTTCTCTACGATGAGATCAGGAGCATCCAAATACAAAATTTTCCGAATGTGGTCCGGCATAGTATGAAACCTTGTCGGATTGTTTGCATCACTCTCGAACATTTTCTTCTTTGTTAACGGAAGTCCACCAAGTACGGTATGGTCAATAATGTAATCCGCGAAACTTTCCGTACTGTACCATACTCTATACATTATCTTTCCTCCTTTCTTCTGATGTCCTCTGCAATCAGCTTAGCCACATTATAAATGAGAAGTGGAGGTACTGCATTGCCGGTTTGAACTCTTTCCTGAACGATTCCACCCTTAAAGACATAGGTATCCGGGAAACTTTGGATTCTTGCTCTTTCTCTCGTACTTAGTCCTCTTGCTTCAGTTGGATGACCAAACTGAAAAGACGGACGAATCCCTCCAGCCAACTGCGTTGGACTCGGAGTATTCTCTCTAAGCCGGATACGCTGCTTAAACTTCTCATACATCGGCTTCCCCTGAGGAGTTGCCGCAATGAGATCAACCGTGCTCTGCGGATGATTCGGTGCAGCATGATTGGACAACCTTTTAGGCTTTTTGATTTCCGGAATATCGCCTTCACCTCTTAATAGTCTCTGATAATCATTCTGAGGCGGCAAAGCATATTTATCCTTTGACTCACTTACGCCAAGGGTAGGTAAATCAGATAATGCATCATGAACTGTACGATATGTTTCAGGAGTGAAAGTGCCTTTCGGGAATACAAAAGGTCTTGTTTTGTTGGAATCTTTTCTAACTCCGACGAACAATAGCCTCTGCCTATACTGGGGCACACCAAAATCTACAGCATTAAGGAAATCGACAGTTGTTTCATATCCGAGATCCCACATATACTCCTTGATGTTCTGTTCGAATTGCCCTCCAGCGGTGCTTCTCATTCCAGAAACGTTTTCAAGAATGATATAGTCAGGCATGAACTCCTTTACAAAACGCATATATTCGAGGAATAGGAAGTTGCGTTCATCATTATCGTTATGCTTACGGTTTGAGATTGAAAAACCCTGACAAGGAACGCCGCCAGTAATCATGTCGACTTTCTCCATACCTCTGTCTCGAAGGAGCTGATGGATGTGGACAGGATCTACTTTCTTAATATCACCAAGGCAACCAATGTCATGTGGATGATTTGTTGTCCATGTCTCCATCGCAGGTTCAAAATGATCAATTCCAAATACTGACTGGAAACCAGCCCAAGAACAACCAACAGCAAATCCACCCGCACCGCAGAAAAGGTCAATCATTGTGAGCTTTCCGGGTTCCAGTTGGAAGTTGTCGAGATTATAGTATATTATCTCATCATCCTGAAGATATGAGCTTTTTTCTACGGGAACATTATGATCCCAAACATTAACACCCAATTCTTATTCCTCCTGATGATTGTTGAACCATTCATTTTCTATTGCTTCATAGGACAGATTATTGTCCTCACAGAATTTCTTCATGTTTTTCATTGCTGTAAGATTTGGTTTACTTTTGCCATTCTCCCAGCGATTTATCGTTGCAACGGATACGTGCAGCACATCAGCAAACGCATCCTGAGTTAAGAATGCTTTTTGCCTTGTTACTTTTATTGTTTCTGATAGTGACATTGAACTCGCATTCTCCTTTCGTGCACTTTAAATCATGATAACACAAACCCATCATTTTTTTCAATGGGTTTGGGTAAGTTTGCGAAAAAAGTCAAATGTGTCCTAATCATTGTCATCACTTATGCGTGTTCCATTAGTAAATTCAACCATTTAATTTGGCGTTACGAAATTTAACGATAACCCCGATTTTGTTGAAATAGCAATCTTTAACCAGAATAATGATTGCGAAAGATACGTGATCGACGACTAAAAGATCCCTATTTATAGGGGTCTTTTAGTCGTTTTTGTTCTTTGTT
>CACYEJ010000430.1 GCA_902773395.1 uncultured Ruminococcus sp. | reverse complement strand
GGCGGACGCAGCGATTTCGGCAGTTTCTTTATCTCGAATCTCACCGATCATGATGATATCAGGGTCTTGACGAAGAATCGAACGAAGTGCGCTTGCGAATGTAAGACCTGCTTTAGCGTTGATATCAACCTGGTTGATTCCGGGAATGATCATTTCGACAGGGTTCTCAACGGTGATAATGTTGATATCTTCTCTCATAACACCTTTAAGACCTGTATAAAGTGTTGTAGATTTACCGGAACCTGTAGCGCCTGTTACAAGGATAATACCTCTGTTCTGTGAAAGCAGCTTATCGAACTTTGCAAGATTTTCAGGAAGGAAGCCGATTGCCGACTTATCCATTTTCAAGCCGATAGCTGTGGTAATACGGGCGCAGACCTTCTCTCCGAATACAACGGGGAGAATGGAAATACGCATATCTACCTCTGTTGTACCAACACGATAGTTAATACGACCGTCCTGAGGGATACGTTTCTCAGCGATGTTCATGCCGCCGATAAACTTGATACGAGATGTTACCGAAGGCGCAAGCTGAGCGCTGGTTTCCATGTACTTTTGCAGCTTACCGTCGATTCTAAAGCGGATAAGAAGAACTTCTTCCATCGGCTCGATATGAATATCGGAGGTTTTAAGTCTAACAGCTTCCTCAATCATATTATTTACGAAACGGATAATCGGCTGATCATCAGCAGCAGATTTAGCTGCATCAATCTCATCTTCTTTACCAGCCAGGCTTACCTGGCTTGCGATAAACTCCCGCGCCTCGTCCTGCGCCTTCTTAGAAGCGTACAGCGCGCGCTGCGTTTTCTTAATCTGAGACGGCGCAGCAATAACTGTCTGGAGCGACATTTTTGTTGTTGTCTGAATCCTGTTGAGGTTCTTGTAGTCGAGAGGATCGGCAACGGCAATAGTAAGTGTTCTGGTTGGCTCATCAATCTCAAGCGGAACTACCATTGACTGCTCGGCAAGATCAGCGGATATAACATTGGATAACTCATCTTTTAATTCGACTTCATCGAGGTCAACAAACGGAATAGAAAACTGTTTTGATAAAGCAAAGCAAACTTTTTCTTCCTCGCACATATGCTCATTGATGATAATTTCACCAAGACGGAGATTATTTTGCTTTTGCATACTTAACGCCTGGTCAAGCTGATCCGGGGTAATTGCGCCCATATTTATAAGGATCTGACCAATTTTCAAGCTGCTTCCTCTCATAATTCCAGGACTCCTTTTTATTTTGATGTAATGTTAGAATTAGATATTAGTTATTTTAAAATTACGGTAATACGTCCATTTCCGTAAGCATTTTATACATATAAAAAACAGATTCAAATTTAGGCTGGAGCAGCATTGTAAAAACTGTTCCAAGACAAATATAAGGACCCATTGGCAAATAAATGCCTTTTTTCGCTTTTCCTGAAAATATCAAGAAAAGGAAATGAAATGCCGCAACAAACGACGACATCACAAGCAGAACAATCGTATACTTTAATCCGAGCATAAGCCCCAAAGCTGCCATAAGCTTCACATCGCCGAAGCCGAAGCCTGCTTTTTTAAACACAAGCGTACTGAACAAATCCAGGACTAAAAGCACAGCGCCGCCAAATGCAGCGCCCAAGAGCGGAGCGTACCACGAAGTGATAAAATTCTTGACTGTAAAATAATCAATCACAGCAAAAATAAGTGATAACACAGCCACTGCCACAGTGAACTGATCTGGGATAATTGTATACTTTGCGTCTGAGGCGGAAATCAGCAGCAGAAAAATATAAATCAAAACTATACAAGGCAGCTCGCCCGACACACCCATAATAAGCGTGGCAGCGAACATTGCCGCTGCTGTAATTACGCCCATGATAATACCCGTCCGTTTTGAAACGAAACGCTTTCCGCTGAGAATATCTTCGGACGGTGTTTCGTCATAATCACACAACCACGATGCAGGTATTTTATTTAAAACCTTGCAGCCAAGCGGCCCCGATATAAAACCGAGGACCGCCAAAGCTGACGCTGTAATAATTGTAATAACGTTAAACATAAGGTCTAATTACTTAGCGCTGTCTGTAGCAGAATCTGAATCTGAATCAGGAAGTACAGCCGGTACCTTCTGGTTGTAGTAGTAGAGCCAGATTTCCATATTTACATCGAGCTGACCTGCCTTTGCAGTAAATGTGCCAATCTCCTTATCAGTATCATAAGTAGTAGCCTTCAATGTCTTAACATAGTAGCAGCCTACAGACTCTTCCTCAACGAATTTAAGAAGATCTACAAGCTGTTCTTCATCGGCAACGCCTTTGATCTTAATGGAAACGTAGTAAAGAGGCGCGCCTGTAAAGCTTACCTTACCGCTCTTATCCTCTTTTTCACTGTCACGCTTGAATTCGGTGTAATGGAAATCGATGTCGTCCATAGCCTTCTGCAAATCGTCAATTGACGATGCAGCGTCTACAAACATATCCTTCTGAAACTCTTCCCATTCCTTTTCAAGCTGCTCAATATCAGCTTCGATTGTAGCCTGATTCTGAATAGATGTTTCGTAATAATTAATGGTATTAACAGCTTCCTGATGCTCGGAATCCATTGCCGGCTTTTTGTTCTTATACGGCATATAAACGGTAGGAACAAAAACGGTAACTGCAATAATAACTGCTACGATTGCAATTGCTGCGCCAGGCACTTTGCTGTTGTTTTTATCATTCTTAGCCATTTTTTATTCCCCCTTTGTTGATTCAATCATTTCGTCAAAGTTTGTGCCTCGGCTGATTACAACGCCGTGACCGCTGTCTTCTTCTTCCTCTTCTTCTTGCTGATAACCTACAACAAGGAAGGTCTGATTAACCTCTACAAGGTCCTCTTTTGGAACTTCCTTAGCATTAAGTTCTACCTTGATATCGAAGAATCCCTTTTCAAGAATCTCGTTCTTCAAGTTTACGTAATCTTCAAGAACCTTAACATAGAATATAGTCTGAATAGTATTCTCATCGCTCTTTACATCGTAGGACTTAACTTTCTCAACAACGTCCTGATGAGTAAGCTGTTCAAATACCTCATTGAGAATATTGTCAACATACGCATTCGGCTGCGGAAGCGCTGCTCTGTCCTCATCTGCATGATCCATTTTATCGTGCAGGTCAATCTGTTTGGCGAGCAAGCCCTTAATCTCATCGTACTTTGTATCGTTTAGCTTCGCCTTATCGTTCTGCGCTCTTACCTCAAGTCCGTAAGACTTCATACCGATAAACGCCATTACGCCAACAGCAACTACAACAATTCCCATTGCAACCATGTTGATAAGACCGGCATTTACAGCGCCAAGATCAACGCTCTTTGAGCCGGAGATAACAGCAAGGTTATTCTCGTTGCCTGCGCCGCTGTTTACAAGGTAAGAATATGTATAGAAGCAAGCAGTCTTGTAGCCTGCCTCATCAGCCTCTTTAGAGATAATCGGCACGTTAGTAAGAGAAGTGAAAGCGTCTGAGATAAGGTTTATCTCATCAGCCTGAACGCTGATAGTTCTCAAATGTTTAAGCACGCCGGGGATATACGCTGCGAAGTCGCTGGCATAAATCTGGTCAAGCTCAATACGGCAGCTAAGGAGCACCATACGAAGATTTCTTACAATTTCGTTTGAGATATTCTCAAACATCTGGCGCATTTCTCTGCCCGCCTGAGTAGAATTACACTTATCGGAGATACCCACGCCGTACTTTCTGATAACCTCAAACGCCTCTTCGAGAGTACAGTTCTGGTCATTAGCAAATACATTCACAATATCGCCAAGCGGCAGCTGGAAAGAGTGAGCATAAATCGGAATACCCTTCTGCATAACAAGCAATCTTGCGGAGCAGAAGTCAAGGCTGATAAGCGCAACAGATTTATCAAAGCTATAGATACCAGTCTGAGCCATCTTTATCATGCCGACTGTCGGAGGTATCAGCTTATAAAGATTGAGCGACTGCTCTCTGAAAGCATTCTTTAACTCTTCTACGAAGCCTTTCGGCATAACATACACATTTGCGCTAAGCTGCTGGGAGGAGTCTTCCACCTTCTGCTGACCCGAACCATACTCACAATTGATAAGGGTATAGTTACTGATATCATCGCCTACAAGACCTCTAGCCTCGTTCTCAGCAAAAATCCTTAAGTACTTATCCTTAGCGGGCGTATGCTGATACTCCTGGCTGATAAGCTGGTCGCTCTCAGCGCAAAGGATAACGTCCTTGATTTCGATCTTAGCGTTTCTCATCGCCATTCTTACAGTTTCAGCAAGCTCTCTTGGGAAGTTCCACGCCTGATTTCTCAGGTTATCGGGAAGGAACACAACGAGGGGCTCTCTGAAAGTTACCTCATAATCAGGTTTTTTTGCATTACGGTCGTTACCGCTGCTGACGAACTGTTTACCTGTTTCGGCAGGGGTAATACAAACATAGTACTTAGACACCTGAACAATTACATATTTCATTTTGTGACTGCACCACCCTAAATAAATTTTCCGACCAAAT
>CACYEJ010000429.1 GCA_902773395.1 uncultured Ruminococcus sp. | reverse complement strand
TCTTTTGAGGTTGACTTGAAAATCAATTATTTATTGTGCATGATGACGAACGAGTTTCTGAATTTTGACTTTTGTCGGTCAAACCATCTTTTAGATTTTGAGTATAATTCCGATTAATTCAAAGCCAACAGTATCTCCCTAACTGTCTTACAGGCAACAGCCGTAGATACACCGCTGTGGTCATAATGCGGACTAAGCTCATTTAAATCACAGCCGACAATATTAAGCTGTGAGCAAACACACGTCACGGCACGTCTTAGCTCTTCAAACATAACTCCTCCTGCTTCGGGAGTACCTGTACCGGGAAATATCGAGGGGTCAAGCACGTCCATATCAAGCGTAAAGTAAACAGGCTTTCTTGACAATGCAAGCTCCTTGACAACGCCTGCAACGTCCTCCAGACTAAACGGGTGCATATCCGTATGAACCTTTGCAAATTCAAACTCCGCACGTTCGCCCGAACGAATACCAAACTGGTGAATTCTGTCATCTCCGATAATATCCCAACAGCGTCTTAGCACACAAGCGTGCGAATTTCTCACACCCAAATAATCCTCTCTCAAATCAGCATGGGCATCAAAATGGATAATATGCACATCGGGATATTTTTCCGCAACAGCACGGAACGAACCGAGTGTCACAAGATGTTCGCCGCCAATCATAAACGGACGCTTACCGTCATTTAAAATAGTTTTTGTTCTCTCCTCAATTTGAGCGAGAACAGCCTCCGTGTCACCGATTCTAAGCTCGATATCGCCGCTGTCCATAACTGAGCAATCCTCTAAATCTTTATTCTGATAAGGACTATACGTTTCTATGCCGTATGACTCGCTTCTGACAGCGGCAGGGCCGAAACGTGTACCCGGACGAAATGATGTCGTAGAGTCAAACGGTGCCCCAAAAATGACCGTTTCAGCGGACTCATAGTCACTGTCACAGGCAATGAAGGTTTCTATATTTTTACCAAGCATATTTTAGCTCCTCAACATTTTTTATTTAAACACTATTCACAAATTATAATATTTCTCTGTACTCAAAAAATGTTCAAATTGTGAACAGTAATTTTAAAAATATAATAATATTTAATGATAGTAATAGTACCAGTTACCTTTAGAGTATCGTTGACAATCCTCCATAGAAGCAAATACGCATTCTTTAATAGGTTCCTCATGATAACCAAGCTCTTTCATTTTCGTCTTATGAAACGTTTTGATCTCTTCAAGCAAGCCGCTTTCTTCGGCGTCTTTAAGCTCTTTGTCGGTGTTAAATATATAAGAAACAAAATAGTTTTCCGGCTCAATATACGCACCGAAGCTAACAGCGGAGTACAAAGCTTTAAAATGTTCTCTTACAGCGGCTTTTGTATCCTCGACAATTTTTTTCAGCATTTCATTTTCGGCTTTTTCAAAAGACATAAAAATCATCTCCGTAGTTCAAATTATTGCATTAATCTTATTAAAGGGAATAATTATCTCTCCACACTCTTTAGCAAATTCTCAACATAAGCCGGAATATAGAACGCACCCTTATGCAATGTGGTTGTATAATACTTACAGCTCAAAGAACGCATATTCCACCTAGTTTCATTCAAATCTTTAAGCGGGTGATACTTCTTTGACGCAAATCCAAACAGCCAATGTCCCGAAGGATACGTAGGAATATGAGCCTGATATACCTTTGCAATAGGAAATGTTTCCACAATATTTTTATGCGCTCTTTGGCAGGCGGCCGCATCATCTGGATAGAACGGACTTTCATGCTGATTGATGAGAATACCGTCCTCTTTCAAAGCCTTGTAGCAGTTGCCATAAAACTCTTTTGTAAACAATCCTTCTCCGGGGCCGAACGGATCGGTTGAATCTACAATAATCAAATCATACTCATTTTCTTTAAAACGCACAAACCGAAGCCCGTCCTCATAATGCACCGTCAACCGGTTGTCATTAAACCGGCACGCTGTCTGAGGAAGATACTTTTTGCAGACCTCCACAACAAGGGGGTCAATCTCCACCATATCAATTTTTTCGATATCGTGATAACGGACAAGCTCCCTTACAACGCCGCCGTCACCAGCACCAATCACAAGCACCTTTTTCACATTCGGGTGAACAGCCATAGGCACATGGGTAATCATCTCATGATAAATGAACTCGTCCTTTTCGGTGAGCATCATATATCCGTCAAGCGTTAGAAATCTGCCAAACTCAGGCGATTCGAAGACATCTATCCGTTGAAATTCACTTTTGCCGCTGTACAGCTGTTTATCCACTCGAATTGAAATCTGCACATTCGGCGTATGATTTTCCGAAAACCAAAATTCCATATTATAAAGTACCTCTTTTGTTATATTATCAATATTTATACTCGAATTCATTACCATTTTCCGATACTATTTTTTTTACTAATACAAGACTTTGCGATCGCCCTGCACCTTAGCATAATTTTTATTATCTTCAAAATTGGTAAATTTCAATGCTTGTTAGTATAATTATAATATCATCAAATTAAATTTATTGTGATATTAGGAATATTACTTTTGCTTTTTTCTTTGACCGGCAATTCGCAAGCTCTTGCCTTTTTTGTTTTAACCGAAAGATTATATTTTGGAGCTTGCATTTAGTTATCTTTCCTAAAGAAAGTTTTTTATACTCGAAAGCGTTAAGATTTAGCACTTATCTTTCTCAGACCGGCAATTCGCAAGCTCTTGCCTGTTTTTGTTTCAATCGAATT
>CACYEJ010000428.1 GCA_902773395.1 uncultured Ruminococcus sp. | reverse complement strand
TTCAATTCCCTGTGAATTCAAACACGGAGTCGGATTATTATATCCTGACTCCGTGTTTTTCAATACGCTTCACTTTTGACGCTTACCTTAGAGCCGTCCGAGCTTGCCGAGCGTGAAAGTTATCACCAAAAAGAAAGACAGCACAGAGAGTGTTCTCCGTGCTGTCTGGTGTTGGCTTAAATATTCATCATATTATCCGCCCACAATTCGCAATGGCTCATAACTGTTGACACGGCATTCTCCATACCCTCCGGCGGATAGCGATGATCTTTCAAGAGCTTTCGTATCATCATTCGCATTTTTGCCCTTGCACCGTCATGTTTTTGCCAATCGATTGTGCGGTTACGGCGAGCTCGTCTGCATGTTCTTTCGTAATAGTGATACTATAACATGGTAACCGTTTTCTTTTGTTTAATTGTTATCTTGAATTGCACTCGGTATGCACTTCGCATTAGGATTCATTATCTGACAATAGTCGCACGCCTTAGAATAGGGGCTTGTCCAAAACGTTAGTAACTTTTCCCATGAGACGTTGCCACTAAGCAAATCAATGTTTTCTACATTAGGAGCAAGTTTTAAATCATATATCCTTGAAGCAAATGTACAGTTATAGAGTTTGCCATTAAGAATTGTTTTGCAATTAAGACCTTCAAAGCACAACGAATATTCGTCCATTATCACTCTACGCTGTGCATTACGCTTTTGTATTGTCCCTATAGGAAGCCATGCGATATCAGATTGCACCCAGAAGTTAACACCTGAAGATAATAGCTTTTCTTGTAATAAATATTTATTTTTACTTTGAATATTATAATCGCTAATTCGTATATGTATTTTGGGATTTTTCATTAGTTCTATAGTTGAATCTTTAACAGTAACCAAACCATTTGTTGTGATTTGAATGGTAAATATTTTTTTATTATCAATTAGCAGCTTTAATAGATTGTCTATAAACGGATATAAAAATGGCTCTCCCCCCAACAATTCCAAACAATAGCACTCGTCAACATTCGAAAGAAAACTATCAACCGATTGTAATAAAGTATGTAGATCAACATGATATCCTGATTGATAGTGGGGTGTTAAGGCAATACAATCTCTACATCTTAAATTGCATTTGGTTGTGAGGACAAGTATTACTCTTGGAATCATACGTTTATTGGAGAAATTGACAGCAGCCATGTCACAATTTTTCGTTTTATCCATACAATACCGTTTCCAGTATTCAAGTGGCTTGCTATAACGGTGAATTAATAATTGCTCACTGCTGTTATAGTAACGTGTATTGAGAGGAAATTTGTAGCAGTTTATGACCTCTTTTATATTACTAATAGAAAGACAGGAAAGAAGCCTTTTAGCCAAATCTATATCTTGATCTGTAATTAAAAGAACATACTCCGATGGATTAATCGAGTCAATAACAGAGACTTCTCTAACCATAAATGGATAATTGCTAACAGAGTCAGAATGTATATTACAACAGAATTCGACCTGTTGACGCGGAATCCCAAGCACTTTTAACAGTTCTTCAATATTAGTTGGTGTACCTAAACAGATAATGTTCCTTGTCAGTATTTCTTCTTTTAAATCTTCGATGAAATTTAATGTATAATTAATCATAGACTCTCCAACCTTTTGAGTATTTGAAGTCGAGCTATTGATTTGTATTCATCTTTGATTAAATAATAAATATAGCTTTCCAACACATCATATTTACTATTTGTTCTTCCTTCGATTTTATAGTTGACAATTCCATAAGGCACAAGTTTTTTTATATCATCGACGGTAATAAATGATTTTCTTTTCGCTTTCACCGTATAAAAATCTTCCAGTACAAAGGGGCAATCATGGAAACTGGGTTCTTGAGAATATGATAGCTGTCCGCGCGACAGCGCACTATAATGCATTTTTCGTTCAGGGCAATTATCACGGCAGTAAGCATTAACAAGCATTTCAATTTTGTGAGGATAAGAAGCAGACAAAACAAGTTCAGAATGATTCAATGTGTAATCTAAAACGACCAATTCATAGTCTTTTTTACATTCGTCCTCGAAATCATTAAAGTCTGTCAAACATTTTGTGGTGGAAGATATTATTGTAAAAGCAGGGTAATTCGCTCTAATATAGTTTTCAAGTACCGATGAACAAACAATTACAGCATTCTTACCATTGTTTGAATTCAAGAGTATCAAATTACTAAAGCGATCACTTAACTGTGATGTTTCTATTAGTGAGTTCGTAAAAGTGTACCTACATGAAACGCCGTTGCTATTGAAGTAGTTGATTTCTTCGAGCATCCTTTCGCTACTACAGTAGCCATCCATTTTTCTTCCACCATTCCAGATGGATACAGGGAAACAGCCATAAATAGAGCTGATTTCAGTTCCGTCATTGATATACTCTGGTTTTTCAAAAAGCAACTCAAGAAATGTACGATTCAAATCGAAGTGGCTATATATACCCGGTAGTGCGAATCTAATCATCTCTATTCTCCATTTCTATTAGTGATTAAAAGATTATATAGTGTTGGAGAAAAACTGAACTCGGTTATCAACGCTTCAACTTCATTCAGGTATTTCTCGCGGATTTTACGCGGAGTAATCTGCTTACGGATAGCACGAATAAGGATATTTTTGGGGGTGTGATCAAAATCGATAAACTCTAATAACTGAGTTTTATATCCACAGTACTCCAGAATATTTCCTCTGATAGCATCGGTTGCTAATGCTGAAAAGCGCTCTTTTATTATTCCATAATGAGACATGATAGATAAAGATTTTGGAGATATTTGTTTGTTCAACTCATGCTGGCAGCATGGAACAGAAAAAATCATCTTTGCGTTCCATCTTACCGCATTATAAAGTGCATAATCAGTAGCTGTATCACACGCGTGGAGCGTAATCACCATGTCAACATCAAATGGGGCATCAAACCCATTAATGTCACCCAAAGCAAATCTTAAACCATCATATCCATATTTTTTTGCCGCAACATTACACTTTTCAATAACATCTTCCTTTAAATCCAACCCAATAACATTAGCTTTCAATTTCATGATTTCTGTTAAGTAGAAGTAAACAACAAATGTCAAGTAGGATTTGCCGCAACCGAAATCAATCACGTTGATTTCTTCGCCTCTATAATTTTGAATCTCATCATTCAAGATTTCGATGAAACGATTGATCTGTTTGTATTTATCGTACATGGAGTTAATTACTTTTCCATCATTCGAAAAAACACCCATGTCAATTAGTGGTGCAATACACATTCCTTCTTCTAAAATATAGTTCTTTTTTCTATTCTGAGAAACAGAATCCATATTGGCTTTAATCGCATCACTTGCTAATTTCTTAACTTTGTAATTACAAACGCCCTTCTTCGAAATCAGAATAATATGTTCTTCTTTCTCCGATAAAGCATTAACTTGTCTGTAATGTGAGGCGATCAGCTCATAACATCTTTCGATAAGATCAGATGAAGTGACATTCTCATGAAACACTTGTTTTTCAGTGAATTTAGAGATGTGATATAAATCTTTTTTTCTTTCTATGGTAATCTTTTTTATTGCCTCTGACTTTATTGTCGGATTACTAATGATTATTTTCTGTACATTAGACCGTAAGGCAAGCTCAAGATACTGCATTAATTCATTCAAATTAATTCTCCTCCACATTTTAACGCATTTAAAACTCCTGTCAACGACTTAAATATTTTATCGTGGCAAGATTTACAATCAAGGCGGTTATTTTTTACTAAAGCTTCCATTGTGCACCCCCCACCGCAAAGAGGAGCATAAATGCATCCGCTTTCTATACATTCATTAAAAATAGAGCCACGTAAGAAATCATAATAGCGATAATTATACTTTTTCTCTTTTACATTACCAACACATAATTCTGGCTTTCCTATCATTTCAACACACTTATACAAATCTCCATTAGGCGCAATCAAGCAAGAATCTGATGCTAACACCATACATGGACCATTTGTGTAACAAGTTGGTGTTTCAAAACCGAGTTTAGAAGAAGTTTTGTATAGATCAACAAAACAATCTGATACCTCTGAATAGTCATCATAAATATGCTGTGAGCAAAAAGAGCATCCTGTTTGTTTTTGCGTTTCAGTTTGGTGAATTGGGGCGAAATACAATCTGATCCTTTTGTGTAGATTAATGGATTGAAGATAAAACAACAGGTCTTTTATTTCACAAGAATTCGTGCTATCAAAACTTGAACGAATTGTAATTATGAGACTTGTATTGTAGGCTATCCATTTTATATTTTCAATTATGGTATCAAATGTTCCTTCGCCGTTCTTCTTCATTCTTCGTTTATCATGAATCTCTTGACAGCCATCAAGTGTTATTTGAACCTCTTCAAGCCCTTTTGAAATGAGGTATTCGCAGATATCTTTTTTCAAGAGATATCCATTAGTTATCATAGAGTAGCTCAATTTCACATTTTTATTTTCGCAAACAGAATTAAGCTTTTCAACAAACTCCTTTAATAATGCTTCGCAGAGAAGCGGTTCTCCACCATACAAACATACTTTGCATTCTTTGTACCCATTAGATTTCAAAGTATTCTCGTACCATGAAATTGTCTTCAATAATGTCTCTTGATCCATCGTATTAAAACTGTCTACTTGTCCTTTCTCATAACAATACACGCAAGAAAAATTACAAAGCGTAGAGAGAGCAATATAGGTTGAAAAAACCTTGGGTGAAAGCCTATCCTTATTCATTGATACCGACAAAAAGTTTAATTCGTTCTCATCGGCTTCAACAATGAATCTTCTATCTTTAAGAAAAGCAATTTCCTCGTCAGAAAATGCCTTATCAAAATCTCCGTTAGATGCGAGACTATATTTTTCTGTTGTAAGCATTACCAAAGAACGGGTAATCGTCGAAAAAACAGAATAGTTACCATTAGAAAGCTGACTGATTATCAAATATTTAGAAAGTTTCATATTATACGCCTCGATTTTACTATTTATACAAATAGAACCAACACCAAACTTACAGTAATGGCATTGGCTCTAACGCGGTGATGAGGGAATGTCGCTGGTCAAGATTAAGACCATCCCTTATTGTTGCAGTCACACATATAAGTGGTCTCGCAAGAACTGCTTCCATTAACAACAACTGTCATGGTGTACACCTCCTTTTCTCATTCATTTTATTCATTGTAGCACAATCTGACGGATTTGTCAATATCAAATTGAGATAATTGGATACACTCACAAAAAAAGTCGCTGCAATTTAGTAATTGTGCATATAAATTATATCATTTGTTTATTGTTCTATCGTTAATAAATACTGATTTTATATGCCAAAATGCTTCTCGATTGAGAACTGTGTAATGAAGCTGAAACTTGATGAAAATACTTTGAAGCTGATTGACACTTAATATGACATTATGGCTAAAAATGCCGATGCCGCCGAGATAGCCGACCACTTTGCCCTTTCGGGAACAAAGAAGATATTTTCCATCATATAAGCATCAAGCTTGTCCTCAAAACCGTCACCATCAGCCACAAGTTCATTATAACGCTTCTCAAAAGCACTCGATATATACCGCAGGAAGATAAGCCCCACGATAACCTTTCTGTATTCAGCAGCCAGAATATGCCCCATATGCACTAACGTAACATCAAATAGCGAAATATAGCCTTCTTTTAGTGATTTATGTTTTCAATGTTCTTTGAAATCTACCAAAATTAATAAAAATATGTTGTTGTAAATCGAACAGTTTTTGTTTAATCTTTTGATAAAAACATTTTTTGCCTATTTTATGCGAATTTTGGTAAGTTAGTGCATATGGGAATATGCCCCAAAAGTACACAGGCAGCGTCCCAAATCTGCTTTTCAAAGCCAATATTGGCATTATTCTTTTCAACCATAGTTTTTTACCCTCCGAGCACCTCACAAATAGCGAGGTATTATCCATTTTATTATACCACTTGCATCAAGAGAGCTATCCGAGAGTATGACTACGGCAATACCCATTTTACGCTTGTACTGCCGTATATGAAAGCCGAGTATCGTGACAACGAGCAGGAGTATCTGGGCTATTATGATTTATATCGTTTATCAGTGATGCGGGAGAAAGCACCTTTATCCAGCTCCCCTGACTAAGCAGATACATTATAAGCCCTCTGCCATAGTTGACCTCCGCAGTCACTATGCTTTTATTACCTTTTTTATCTATAACTCTTGCATTCGGCAGTCTGTCAAGAACCGACTGCAATGACAGTCCGGAAAACTCAAATGTTATTTTTACAATTTCACCCGGAAACATAAACTGATTTTTTCTCTCAGGTCACCTTCATCAAAATCGTGTGAAGTCACAAAAGTTTCACGATGTTCTGTTATTGAACGGATATGGTCTGCACGAAAATACTTTGCCTGATTGCTTTCTCCGTCAGCTTCATAAGCTATCAGATAAAAATAATACTCGCTGAACATGACGGCAGACGGCTGTATTTTCCTTACTACCTCTGTTCTGTCCATTTTTATATACCTGACGGAAATGATGTGCCTTTGCTCTATACACTGTACAAGTTTCCATAGATTGGCTATAACGCTGTCGCAGTCGAAACCTACTTCTTTGAAGTGATATACTTCTTTTCTTATTATACTTTCAAGCAATTTCCTGTCGCCCGGTGTAGTAAACTGCTTTATCTTTCGGATAAGCAAAAGTGTATCCTCTTTATTTGAAACACCTTGCACCGAGTATGACCTTTACAAGAGCAAACAATTCCGAATTTGTCAGAAATTCGTCACTTTTAAGCCTATATGTCCTGTCTTTGTGTGAATAAATAATCTCGGCATTGTTCATAATATCACGATGCTCAAATAAATAATTCTGAAGTCTGCTTATATCCCTGCTGATAGTTCTTGCAGATACGCCATATTTATCAGCTAATTTTTTATTCGATAACAGTTCTCACCTGATAAGGGTATAAAAAATCTCAAGTATCCTGTCAGACATTTCCTGATTCATTACACGCACCCTCGTTCTCCTTTGTTTATTATTATATCATTTATATACGACATACGTTTGTCGCTATAAAATTTTCCGAATAATTTTTTTTTGATCTTACGTTTTATGCCCAATTTGTCAGATTCACTCATTTTAATACATTCAAAAAAGGCAGAAGCTATGAGGAACTAATTTCACGGCTTCTGAAATTTGTTTTTTTATATTGTCATAAGTTTTTCCCACACAACCCTATTTCACAAATACACAGGTGTGTCTGCTTTTGTGGTGCAGGAGCGGTCAAGCCGCAAAACGCCCATTCACAAAAGTTTTGTCAAGCTCCTCGAAAACGGCTTGAAATCAGCATTTCCTGCCCATTGTTCATTCAGTTTTAGTCATCAATACCACACACTCGACATGAGGGGTACGTGGAAACAAGTCAACAGGTATAGCTTTTTGTACGGAATAGCCCCTCTCTGAAAAAAGTTTTACATCTCGTGC
>CACYEJ010000427.1 GCA_902773395.1 uncultured Ruminococcus sp. | reverse complement strand
GTATGGGAAAATATTCTGTGCGGAGTGTGGGCAGACCTATTCAAGGCATACGGCTAGGGGGAAAGATGGTCTTTATAAAACCTGGCGATGTAATGGGCGTATCAGAAGAGCTGGCTGTCATAATAGGCATATTAGGGAAGAGGTGCTTCTCGAGGAAATCAAAACGCGCCTGGGCTGGGAAAATGGATTGGAAGTATCCGGCGAAAAACTGGATTTTGATGAGTGGGCATTTATTGAGAAGGTAGACAAGGTCATCGTCAAGATTGATGGCGTGGAAGTAATTGCGAACTAAAGCTATTCTATGAACGAAAAACCAACAAAAAAGTGCACCCGGCTGTTTACTTTTTGGCTTTTTTGATGTATAATGTAAACATCGGGAGGTGCGCATCATGCTAGGAAAGAACATCACTTATTATCGCCTGAAACAGGGTATGAGTAAAAAAGAACTTGCTCAGGCAATCGGCGTTACTCCAATGACGATCACGCATTATGAACAAAATCAGCGTACTCCGGACATTATGACTTCAAGGAAACTGGCTGCTGCCCTCAATACGAATCTGGCTGGTTTAATGGCAACGCAAAATGGACAGCATCAATATGCACATCGTGAGTTTAGGAAGCAGAGCAGATTCTCTAAGACGCATCAGGACTATATCTGCGCAAGTGTCGAAGATTACTTTGATCGATTCCTAACGGTTTCTGATATTCTTGGAGCAGGTGCATTGCGAGAGGTTCCCTCCATACATTCGCTGCAACCAACGATGGATGCTGAAGAGGATGCCCGGCAATTGAGAATGTTGCTTGGTTTTGCGTTAGAAGGTCCAATTCCAAATCTGGTAGGAGCACTTGAAAATAAAGGTATTCTGGTTCTCCAGTTTGAATATGAGAATGATCTCTTTTCCGGAATGAACGGGCTTGTGGATGAAAGACCGTATATTATCATAAACAAACTTATGACTCCGGAGCGACAGCGTTCTACGCTTGTTCATGAACTTGGTCATGTTTTTTTTCAAGAGCCCGAGCAAGACGACAGTCAATGGGAAAAATATATGACGGCGGTAAGTGGAGCATTCCTGTTCCCCAAAGAAGATGCATATAACGAACTCGGATTTCACCGCAGTTTGGTTACTTCTGATATGGCAATGGTTGCAAAGGAATATGGAATTTCTCTCCAAATGTTAGCAAAACGAGCTCAAGTATTAGGCATTCTGAATGAACAGGCATATAGGATGTTCAATATTAGACTTAATCAACATGGAGGAAGAAAAAACGAGCCAAGCCGGATAGAACAAGAAAATACGAGTTTGTTTGAACAACTGGTTCTCCGAGCTATTGGTGAAGAGGAAATCACTATTTCTAAAGGTGCTGAATTGCTGAAAATACCTCTTTCAGATATGCGTCGTATGACCATGCTGCAGGAGGAGTGCTAATGCAATTCATAAGCAGTGATACATCCGTTTGGATTGATTTTAGTATAATTGGGTTCCTACAGGCCCCCTTTCTGCTGAATGATCAATTCACATATATGATGTCTGGGGATTCCATAGACGATGAATTGCTATCCCCTGTCACTCTTCGAACTGATTTATTGAAATATGGTCTTCAGCGTACAGATTTGACCGAGGAAGAATACCAACTTGCAATAGATTATACAACCCTTTATCCGCAATTATCTGCTTATGATATATTTGCACTTTCGATAGCTAAAGTTAGAAGAATCATTTTATTAACTGGAGACGGTAGGCTGAGAAAGGTAGCTGCGCAAGAAGGTGTTGAAGTTCATGGAACTCTATGGGTCGTTGATCAGTTATGGGACAATCAACGATTGCAGGTTGCCGAATACAAAGCGCTTCTCGAAGGATTAAAGCAAAATTGTGGGAAACAAGTACGACTTCCCCTAGATGAAATTATGAGGAGAATAAAAGCATTACTTTGAATTGATCAATAGAGAACCGGCTGCCCGTGTACCACAGACAGTCCCCAGGCATGGACCTTGGGAACTGCTGCGGCTTATGCGGGCAGCCGTTTTTTTGTTTAGAT
>CACYEJ010000426.1 GCA_902773395.1 uncultured Ruminococcus sp. | reverse complement strand
TAACTGGAGATGCAGAGGGCGGCAGCGGTCCTTATCAATACGCTTTCTATTACAAGAGAGGTAACGCTTCTTCTTGGACTACTAAAGCAGAAATGGGTAAAGCTGCTTCTATAGAATTATCGCCGTATTATGCAGACACTTATACGGTAAAGGTTGATGTAAAGGACAGCAGCGGTACAACTAAGAGCAAGACATTTACAATAAAGTCGGTTAAATAGTTAATTTTGTGAAAATGTTTTTTATAAACAACTAAAAATTTGACAAAAATTGTTAGAACAGCCTTGACATTATAGATTGTTCGTGATATAATTTATTCAAGAGCAGCGTGCAATTATTATTCTTATATTGCATAGAAGGAAGGTATTATTATGATTTGGATTATTTTATTGATTATACTGCTTCTTATTTGTATGAATGGTGTTTACAGGGCTAACGGCGAAAACTACTCCGCCGGAAGAGGTATGTTCACAAATAGTGAAAACAATTTACCCGAAAACAAAAACAGCGATTTTTCTGACTACGATCCATACGAATACAAAAATTTACGCAAATAAAAAAGTACCCGATAATTTCTTACTGATTATCGGGTACTGATTTTTTAGAACTAATATTTATTTCTTCTCAAGACTTACAGTATGTTTATTGAGATTATTGCTCGGTTGTGGTATGCTATTGTTCATATTCAATGAAGTGATGTCATAAGCAGTCTGACCCGAACCGTAATTCATAGTCGTTCCGTCCGGATTTGGCGTAGCATATACACCCTCTGTATTAGCTACAGAATTACCCAAGCCCTCTACACCGCCTGAAAGATCCACGCTGTTTGGAATATACTCCTGCTGCGGCGGAATCGGTGCGCCGCAGTAACTGCAATAAGAAACATTTATAGGAACTTCTGAGCCGCAGTTTGGACAGCCAACAACTCCCTTTGCTCTGCGAATATCAACCTTATACATCTCTATTCTGTGCATTGCGTCCATGATGTTTGTAATCAAGTCAATATGCTGTGCATTGGGATTATCCTTATTTTCATCAAAATATATTCTGCCAAGCTGGGTGTAGTAAGCATTAATCTGTCTTTCTTCATCAGATATTTTTGCGTTAATTCTTGTTGTTTCTGCAAAAGCCTTTGTCTGTGACGCAGCCTCCTGACCTACCATTGTAAGTTTTTTGCTTAAATCATCTAAAAATGCCATTCGAATTACCTCTTTCTCAAATTAATCAGTAAAAGAAAATATCTTGTGATAACTGTTCATATCTGTAAATTTGACATAGTACAGCGTATCGGAAGAAACTGTAAGCTCAAAGCTCTCCTTGTTGAGTTCATTCACTATTTCACAAAGTCGCTCTGCACTTTCCCTGTTAAATCCTGCAACATTGTAATAAGCAAGCGTAATGTGAGGAGTAAGCAAATACGGCAAAGCCTTTGCACAATCCACAATACTATAGAGGTTCATAAGCTTGTTGTAGTCCTCTTTAGTTTTCGGCTTTAATGCTAGTACAAGACTTGTCCCCACCATATTGATAATATAATTCGTTTCAAAATCAATTGCGCATTTTGGTATCTTGTGGGAATGAACAAATTTCAGAAGCGTTAATTCATTTCTGAACACCTGCTCGCTAATTTCCGAAAGCTCACAGCTATTGCTTAAATCATGCAGGGTAATATGAAAGGTGCTCGTTTTGACACGTTCTGCAAAACACTCTCCTGACTCCTTGTACAAGAAATCCACCATTGAATTAAGCTTGTTCTTAATATTCTGCGGCAAATCAAACACGGTAGTATCTCCGTAAAAAGGTCTGAACTTTCCGTTCTGATCAAATTTATCCCAAACACGGGAATTAAGCACAAAGCCCTCTTCACCAAAATCAAGATCGGGCTTTTCAAAGGAATCTATTCTTTCTGTAAACTGAGCGTAGTTTTCCATGATTTCACCTCAATTATTATTAGAATCCAAACGTGACGGCAGCTTCTTTGAAATATCTATCAGATTTTCCGTCAACACAAAATTATACAGAAAAGGATCTATCACAAACCGACTGCAATTATCAAGCTGAGCCAGCATATCTATACATTTTATATACGGTAAATTGACCAGCGAATAATCTTTGAGCTGTCCAGCCTTGGCGTTGATTTCACGGGAGAACAGCGGAACATAATTATATCCGTCTGCTGCTTTCATCATTTTAGGTCTAATAACAATATTTTGTACAGCAGGATATATCGGCTGATTTGGAATCACACCCTTACCCTCTACAGCAACATCAGCAGGCATAAACAAATTACTGTCACGCAGACAATACAGAACCGACATCATACTTTGCTCATTGCGGTTTTTCATAAATCTGACAATCAAAGCACAAAGCACATCGCCGTTTTTCAATGCTTCGGCTGTAATTTTTATATTATCGGAAGATGAACCTTTACTAGAATTCTTACTCATAATTAACTCCAAACAAAAGAAATAATATATTATCATTATATATAAAAATTCTCGATTTGTCAAATAAAAAACGGTATATTTTTGATTAAATCAAAAACTATAATTTCAGGTGAATTAATTAGAGAAAGTACTTCTTATTATATTTACAGTTCTGTTATTAAAAAAATATACATTGCTACAGCGGCTTGACTTTTAGCAAAAACAATTCTATAATGATACTCACTTGATTGCATTAAACAACAACATAGTTATAAAGAAAAATCGTAATAGATAATTTTTTGCTAAAATTTATATTTCGACACATCATTCCACTTTAATGTGATACAATATACTGTAGACTCAAAGCTACAAAATAATTAAAGAGGTATAACCATGAAAAAAAATCACAAATACAATGATTATTACGATGATGACGCTTACAGCTTTATTCGCTCCATTTCCACACCTCAAGACGAAAACGAGAAAAAAAGCGGCAAAAAGCGTTATGGCGTAATATTTTTAATTATATTTTCTCTTGTATTTATTGCCGCAGCAAAATATACTTATGATGAAAAATCCGATGCCGGTGAAGTATCTACAGATAGAGAAATTCATTACAAGCCTGTAATAAGCACCGGTGACTCTCCAGCACAAAATCTTCTCTCAGACGAAGAAATCAACCAGAAGCTTAACCTATACTCACAAAGCGACAACAGATATACTCTGATTTTAGAAAACAAAAGCAAATATCCCTCTGACCTTCTGCAAGCTGTTTGCAGGAATCCTGAGATTGTAGATTTTGCAGTAGGCTACCTGACAACTGACGGCAGCGTAAACGGTGAAATAACAGAAAATGATCTTAGCTCTAACGTACCGCTTTTTATTCAATGGGACACTCGCTGGGGGTATGTGCCCTATGGCGACAACGTGATAGGACTTTCCGGCTGCGGTCCTACCTGCTTGTCAATGGTTGCAGTAGCAATGACAGGCAATCTCAAATATTCTCCGGATTACATAGCAAACTTTGCCGCAAGACACGGCTACTACGAAGAAAGCACCGGCACCTCATGGGCACTATTTAACGAGGGCTGCAAGGAATTTGACTTAATTTCAAAGGAGCTTCCATTAAACTACAACTCTATGACAGAGGTTCTTGACGAAGAAAAGCCGATTATATGCTCATTGAATCCCGGTGACTTCACGGCAGTCGGACACTTCATAGTTATTAAGGGCACTGACGAAAACGGCGATTTTATCATCAACGATCCAAACAGCCGCACCCGAAGTGCAAAAGTCTGGAGCTATGAGGAGCTTGAATGGCAAATCAGAAATATGTGGTATTTTTATACATAACAAATCATTTTCATATACTATAAAAACTACCGCTTACCTAAATTACACATAATTTAAAATTGAATAATCAAAAAAACTTTCGCCCATACTATTTACATAAAAATAAAAATGAGCGAAAGGAAAGAAACATATGATTTGTAAAAATTGCACTGCTTGGAACGATGACAACGCTAACTTCTGCCGTAAATGCGGAGGTGAGCTTTACAAAAGCACTCTGGTTACCTCACCGATAAGAGATACAGTAACAGCAACCAACGTTCCGACTACGGGAATTCGTGTATTCAGCGGAATCGGAAACGGCTACCTGCAAAGTACTGCCAACAGTATCAGAAACAGCTTTAACACAAGATCTGATACCTATCGCTCCTATCCCACTCGTGCAAGGGTTCATCTGAATAAGAACGGCACCTGGATTTGTCCCGACTGCGGCGAGCGAAACGGTCATGAAAAGCTGTTCTGTATCGGCTGCGGAAAATATCGCTGACAAAGCTATAATGAATCCATAAATCAAGACAAAGAATTTAAAACACAAGTGACCCTGATATAATCATAATAAAATCAAAAAAAGATTAACACTCTTATTTTTTATTGTTTTTAGGATTGGATAAAAGTATAACGCATGGTTAGAGTGACAAAAGTACCTTTTCAAAATTGAGTTTGGCAAAATGAACAATAACAGACTTAAAAAGTAACTCAAAAGTCCTTTT
>CACYEJ010000425.1 GCA_902773395.1 uncultured Ruminococcus sp. | reverse complement strand
CTGTCAGCGGTGATTATCGTGCCGATAAATTGGAGAATTATTAATCGGGGGAGAATTCAGTGAGTTCAGTAGCAGAATTGGACAGATTGGCATACAGCGGAGATGATCTTGGTGCCGTTTATACTAAAGAGGCTACTACTTTTAAAGTTTGGTCGCCTACTTCAGAGCGTGTTCAGGTACTTATATACGCTACAGGCAGCGATGAGGAAGAGGGAAGTAAGTATATCTCCGCAACTGAGATGGAATATGATGATACTAACGGAGTATGGAGCGCTGTTGTTTCGGGAGATTTAGTTAATAAGTATTACACTTATAATATTTATCAAGGAAAAAAGGGTAGAGAAACTGTTGATATCTATGCCAAAGCTGCCGGCGTAAACGGCAACAGAGGTATGGTTGTTGATTTGAGAGCTACTGATCCTGTAAATTGGGAAAATGACCGCCATGTTTCGGTGGAGGATCAGTCAAAAGCAATTGTTTGGGAGGTCAATGTAAAGGATTTTTCAAATGACCCGGCGTCAGGCATCAGCGCCAAAAATCGGGGAAAATATCTTGCGTTTACAGAAAACGGCACAACGGTTAATTCATCCGGAATTTCCACAACCGGGATTGACTATATAAAAGAGTTGGGAGTCAATTACATTCAGCTGCTTCCTATTTTTGATTTTGGTTCGGTTGACGAGTCTTCAGACGAGGATCAATTTAATTGGGGTTATGACCCGAAAAATTATAACGTGCCCGAGGGTTCTTATTCTTCAAATCCTTATGACGGCAATGTTAGAATTAACGAAGTAAAACAGATGATACAGGCTATTCACAGCAATGGACTGGGCGTGGTTATGGACGTTGTGTTCAATCATACTTATGTTAGTGCTGATTCGTGGTTCAATATCACGGTGCCTGATTATTATTATAGATTAAATCAGGACGGAAGCTGGTCTAACGGTTCCGGCTGCGGCAACGATACTGCTTCCGAACACCTTATGTTCAGAAAGTACATGGTGGATTCTGTCGTGTACTGGGCAAAAGAATACCATATAGACGGTTTTAGATTTGATTTGATGGGTCTGCACGATGTGGATACCATGAATGCGATCCGTGACGCTCTTGATGAGCTTGAGGGCGGCGAAAAAATCTTGATGTACGGTGAGGCATGGTCAATAGGTACGAGCGCCGAGCCGGGAACAATAATGGCTTCTCAGCCAAATATGAAATTGCTGTCAGACAGAATCGGAGCTTTTAATGATGGAATTCGCGATGGAATTAAAGGCAGTAATTTTGAAGCAAAAGAGGGCGGCTACATTCAGGGCTGCGAAGAACAGCTGAAAGTTAAATCCGGTATTACGGCAGAAACAGGAAATTGGGCTAAGCTGCCTACTCAGACGGTTACTTATAATTCCTGTCATGATAATTATACGTTGTGGGATAAGCTTGTTGCTACAGACGGCTCCGCTGATGATTACAAATCAAGAAACGAGAAGCTGTTGGGTATGAATAAGCTTGCCGCCGCTATCTCTCTTATGTCGCAGGGAATCAATTTTATTCATGCCGGCGAGGAGTTTGCCCGAACAAAATTCGGCGATGAGAATTCCTATAGATCGTCTTCTGCCGTTAACAGGCTTGATTGGCAAAGACGCAGCGATTACAGCGATCTTGTTCGGTATTATTCCGGGCTTATTGAGATAAGAAAAAATTTCTCACCGTTTACCGATCCTACAGTTAATTCGGTAAATAATATTATATTTATTGATAATCTTCCAAAAGGAGTTATTGCTTATACTTTGAAAAACGAGTTGAACAGCAATGAGTGGAAAGAAGTAGCCGTGTTGTTCAATGCGTCGACTAATGATGTTGATGTTGAACTGCCGCAGGGACTTTCCGAGGAATGGGTTGTTGTTGTGAATGGCGACAGCGCCGGTCTGGGCGGGCTTGCCGTTGTTAAGGAAAACAGAGTTTCCGTTAAAGCCGGTACCGCTCTTATGCTCATAGATAAGGAAAGCTTTGACGCTGCAAAACTCGAATCCGATAAGGGTATTATCACAGTAAAGCATATTGACGCAGATACGGGAGATCTTATAAAAAAGCAGACAATTACGGGTACAATCGGAAAAAGCTACTCGATTAAAGCCGATGAAGCTTTGTCTACGAGGTATACTTTCAAAAAAGCAGTCGGAAATACTAGTGGGAAATTTTCCGAAGAGGGCGCCGAGGTTACTCTGATATATTCAAAATACTCCGGTACTTATGGTACTGTAACAATTAGATTTACAGACAGCGAAACAGGAAGAGAGCTTACTTCATCTGTTACGCAGACAGGCAGAACGGGAGAACGTTATTATACGGCGGAAATCCCCACAATTAAAGGTTATGCGCTTGATTTGACGAGTTTGCCGAACAACGGCGCAGGAAAATTCTCCGGCGGCAATACCGAGGTTTGCTACAGGTATTCCCCGATAAAGAATGAAACTATTACGGTGCATTATTATAACAGTAAGAATTGGCAAAACATTACTTTGTATGCTTACGGCAACGGTATGCGCAGCGGTGACGGTACAAAGCAGATATTAGGCGGATGGCCTGGGGCGTCAATGAAAAATGATGGTGACGGCTGGTGGTCTTATACAATTCCGTCAAGTATTCTCAGCGGCGTCAGCGGTGTGAAAGTCGTCTTTGCGGACGGAAATGCTCAGGATCCGCATGCCGGTCATGAGGGTTATGCTGTTTCCGGTGAAGTATGGATAAATAACGGTGTCATTGCAGATAAAAACGAAAGGGAAGTTGTTACCTCGGGCAGAGTTAACGTTATTTATATAGATTATTCGGGCGCTGTTATTGATAAAGATGTTTATACGGGTCAGATAGGCGCAGGATATGATGTTGTTCCGAAAGATTTCTTTGGATATGAATTAGTGGAAAATGCAAATAATGTTGTTGGCAATTATACGGCAGAAGAAATTAATGTAATATTTAATTACAAGCCTAACTATGGCAAAAGTCTGATTGTCTGGCTTGCGTCAGGCGGAGTAGCGGTTCTTGCCGGAGGAATAGCGGCATTTGTATTGAAAAGTAAGAAGACTGTTTAAGCATATTGTTTTGAGTTATAGTAATCGATATAATTATTTGCTCAAAGCTCAATACCGCTGCACATTACACATTACGCATTCCCATACTATACCAATGGTTTTGTCGTTTGCTATATGTCACTTTCGCCGTTTCTGATTCAATTGGTATTTTAGCGCAATTGTTTAATATTTCAAACTGTTTTTAAAGTAGTTTTTGTATTTTAAACGGAAATGATAGGTCTTGTGTTCCGTTAAAAATAAATTAACATCAAATACAATTAGGAGGAAAGTAAAATGAAATTCAGAAGAACTATGTCTGTCATTATTGCTGCTGCAATGCTCACCTCGACTTTCTGCGCATTGGGAGCAAGCGCTTCCGAAACAGATACACCTAAGAGCGTGGATACTATGGCAGTAGGTGACTACTCTACTTACCCGACATACAGCGGAGATGATCTCGGCGCTGTTTATACGCCTGAGTCTACTACGTTTAAGGTTTGGGCGCCGTCATCAAGTGATGTAAAGCTTGAGCTTTATAAGACGGGCAGCGATGCTGAGGAGGGCGCAGGTCTTATCAGCGAAACACAGATGACTCTCGATAAGGCTACCGGTGTTTGGAGTGTAAAGGTAGACGGCGATATTAAGAATACTTATTACACATATAAGGTTGTTAATGCTCTAAATCCTGAGGGTATAGAGGTTTGTGACATTTATGCAAAAGCAGCAGGCGTTAACGGCAACCGCGCAATGGTTGTTGACCTCGCTTCCACAAATCCAGAGGGTTGGGAAAACGACAGCTTTGAAAGAGCTGCAGAATCGACAGACGCTAATGTTTGGGAAATTCATGTTAAGGACTTCTCTTATGATCCGGCTTCGGGCGTATCAGAGGCTAACCGCGGTAAGTATATGGCTTTCACCGAGCTTCAGACAACACTTAACAATGCAGGCGATTATAAGACTTGTATGAATTACCTTAAAGATCTTGGTATAAAGTATGTTCAGATTAACCCGATGTATGATTTCGGTTCGGTCGATGAGAACGGTCCGGATACTCAGTTTAACTGGGGTTATGATCCGAAAAACTACAACGTTCCAGAGGGTTCTTATTCCTCTAATCCTAAGGACGGCAACGTAAGAATTAACGAGATGAAGCAGATGATTAAGGCTCTTCATGATAACGGTATCGGTATTATCATGGACGTTGTTTATAACCATACTTACGCTTCGACAGATTCATGGTTTAACCTTACAGTTCCTAACTACTATTACAGAATTAATGCTGACGGCAGCTGGTCTAACGGTTCGGGCTGCGGAAATGATACTGCTTCCGAACGTGAGATGTTCAAGAAGTTTATGGTTGAGTCTGTAACTTATTGGGCAAATGAGTACCATATTGACGGTTTCCGCTTTGACCTCATGGGTCTTCATGATATGGACACAATGAACGAGATCCGCAGACAGCTTGACAATATCGACAGCAGAATTATCACATATGGTGAGGGCTGGAACTTGGGTACTACTACCGACAAGACAAACTGGGCAGGCAATAAGACTAAGCTTTGCAAGCAGTCACTTGCGCCTTTGGCTGACAGCAGAATTGGCTTCTTTAACGATTCGTTCCGTGATGCCATAAAGGGTAAGGCTTTCAATGACCTTACATCAAGAGGTTATGTTTCGGGCGCTGCTACATTTGCAGGTTCTCTCTATTACAGCATTCTTGGTCAGAGAGGCAGCGGTCTTTCTTGGAAAGCAACTGCGCCTACTCAGAATATAGTTTATGCTTGCTGCCATGATAATCAGACTTTGTGGGACAGACTTGTTGCTTCGGAGTACGGTGTTTCAGCTACAAATGAGCAGTTTACACAGAGAAATGAGCAGTTTGCCGCAAGCAACAAGCTTAGCGCTGCTATTACTCTTACATCTCAGGGTGTTCCGTTTATGCTCGCAGGCGAGGAGTTCGCAAGAACTAAGCTCGGCGATCATAACAGTTATAAGTCTTCTCCTGAGATCAATAAGCTTGATTGGCAGAGAAGCGCAGATTATGCTGATATCGTTTCTTATTATAAGGGCATGATTCAGATTAGAAATAACTTTGACGCATTCAGCGACGGTTCAACAACATCCGGTGACGCTATGGAAAAATTGGAAGTTCCAGCCGGTGTTATCGGTTACAAGATCCCGAACCTCAGCACAGCTCAGAATCAGTGGAGCGAAGCAGTTGTTTACTTTAATGCAAGCCTTTCCGACGCAGCAGTTGTTACTTTGCCAGGCACAGAGTTTGGCATGGGCGATGTTGACTTTGACAATGAGGTTACATCGGCAGACGCATTGTTCATTTTGAGAAGATCAGTTGGTTTGGAAACATTTACAGCTGAGCAGGATAAGCTCGCAGATCTTGATAAGGACGGCAAGTTTACTTCCGCAGACGCTCTCTTTACACTCAGAGCAAGCGTTGGACTCGAAAAGGTAGAGCCAGGAAAGAGCAAGGAATACGTTGTAATCGCTGATGATCAGACAGCCGGTCTTTCCGCAATTGATACTGTTTCCGGCAACGTTAAGGTTCAGCCGACAGCAGCTCTTATTGTTGTTCCTAAGGACAGCTATGATAAGGTAGGAGCTTCTGACAGCGAGAATGCAAAGGTTGTTGTAAAGCACATTGATAAGGCTACAAATGAGGTTATCAAGCAAGTAACCATTAAGGGTACCGCAGGTCAGGCTTATACAACTCAGAAGGATAACGATATTGTACTTGAATATGATTTCGATTCCGACAGCGGCAATACAACAGGCAAGATGACCGAGGGCGTTACAGAGGTTAATTACTACTATAACCTTTATGCTGGCGGCGTTGGAACTATGACTGTTAAATATGTTGACGAGAACGGCAAGGCAGTTGCTGATTCTGTAACTTCAAAGGGCAGAGTTGGCACAGAGTACACAACACAGGCTTTGGATTTGAGCGACAGCTGGTATAAGCTTACAAAGACTCCTGACAACGCTTCCGGCAAGTTCGCTAAGGACGGCGTTGAGGTTGTTTACACATATAAGTTCAGCAAGCCTGACAGAAGCGCAGAGCTTGTGGATACAGCGTTCCATGTAAAGGTTCTTGACAGTGTTGAGGGCGACTTCACACCTTGTCTGCACCTTTGGGATACAGAAGCTGCTCTTCCGGACAGACCGGGCTGGCCTGGTACTGTTATGGAATTGGGCGATGACGGCTGGTACACAGTTAACTTCAAGAGCTACTATGTATACAACTGGATTGTAAACAACAACGGCGGTTCTAAGACTTCCGACAGAGCTGCAGCAGGCGATGTTTGGGTTGTAATCAGCGGCGGTGATCTCCAGAATAAGGATAATGTTAAAGTTTACTATTCTAATCCCGATAAGGATTAATCGATGTATTGTTGACAGAATGAATTTTTAATATGCTGTTTAGTGAAGCGAAAATATAACTAAACGGTTAATAATAAGACCGCTCTTGTTTGTGCAGTGATACACAAATAAGGGCAGGTCTTGTTTTTTTGGGGGGATATTTGCTTGAAATAAATATTATAGTAAACGACAAAACAATATGAATGTGCAATGAGCAATGTGCAGTGTGCAACAGCTTCGAGCTTTGAGCTTTGAGCAAATACTTATGTAGCTTACTATAAATCTCTTAAAAGTGTGGTTTTGCCTGAAAAGCTGACAGAACTTCAAAATAGG
>CACYEJ010000424.1 GCA_902773395.1 uncultured Ruminococcus sp. | reverse complement strand
TCTTGTTTAAACTGGTCAAGTGGATCAGGACCGATAAGGATTTGCTTAATCTTCGATAATAGTTTTTCGCGGGTATTACTCACTTTAGTACCTCCCGATCACATTCGCTTTTCTTTGTTTTGCCGCATTAGCAGATTCAAGCACATACATCTTACTCCTGGCTCTGCTAAGGGCAACATACATTAACTTGGTGTCCGAATAATCCTCAATATCTGTGACAATAACCACTTTGCTTTCAAGCCCTTTAAAGGCTTGCGCAGTAGAGAAAAGAGCCTGATACGATTTTGGATCGTCATCAATGTCGCCGATAACGAATTTGGACGGATCGAGCGCAAAAACCACAGAATCGGACCTCTTCCTGGGGGACAACAACATAATGTCCTTTGAACTGATTCCTTTGGTTTTTAATGTTTTCAGAACTTTTTTAAGTGCTTCTTTCTCTTCGTCAAGATCTTTCCAGGAGTAATACTCAACGGGTTCGCCGGCAATGGAGAATAAATATCTCGTATCTTCGTACCCTGTCACATTTACAATTTCATTACCGATATTCTTTGTATTTCGGCAGTTTACCGACAGTTTTTTCTTCGCAAAATATGTATAATTTCCAAGTATCTCTAATGACGTTTCCGGCGAGTAAATTGCCTGCTTGGCAAAGTCACCGTAAAATGTAAAGCACCCGTCAAACAATTCGCCTTCCAAAATCGCATTTATTACTTTCAGATAATTATCAATACATAGATCCTGAAACTCATCGATTATGATTTTAGAGTATTGCACTGGGTGCTCTGCTAATGCAGACAGTGTTAATAGAGGCAAAGTGTTTTCAAAGTAATATGAATCCAAATCGGATCCTGCTTCTGCAGCGCTTGTTCCGCATATTTTCGTCATAAAAGCATGGAAGGAATACACGTCAATCTCAAACGGAAGACTTTGGCGGATTCTTTTTGCAAGATTTTTATTATAGCAAAACACCGCGACCTTTTTCCCCATATCATTAGCTCTTCTTGCGTCTTCAAGAGCTAAAAGCGTTTTTCCGGTACCAGCTCCTCCCAAAACTACAGTTCTTTCGTTAATTTCGATATCATCCATACAACGGAATTGCTCGTCAGTCATCTTAATGATATCTTCTTCCGAATACTCGATGAAGCTCTTCATCGGAGGTATACACTCTATTTCGGGCCGCAAAACGGAGCAAATAAGTGCTGCATCCTCCTCTGTCAATTTGCCAGGCAATCTTTTGCCTAATGACGTTAGTTCCTTTTTAAACTGTGTAGCCAGTTTTCTAACGAACGCGCAGTAATCATCGGAACCAGTCTTTTGCATTAACCGCCAGGATTCATCTTCTGTTATGGCGGAAGAAGGAAAACTGTCCTCGTCAGTAAAAATCACACCGTAGCCATATAGGTATTTTCCCCTAGTATACTTATCGTTGGTATGTTCATTTATTATTCTTTCTACTTCAAACATACCGTCTCGCGCTTGCTCAAAAGGACCCCTGTGCTTTTTTGAGACTTTGTGGTCCCTATCAACAAAGAGCCAATCCGACCCATCGAATCCAACACCTCCGGATTTAATCTCAAGAGTAAAGATCCCAAACCCCGGAGCGATAACAATGAAATCCGATTCGCCGAATACAACTTTCAGATGTGCGGGTAATCTAAAAGAATGTAAAATGTACCAATTATCCGGAGCGTTGTCCTTAAAATAATGAAAGACCTTCTTTTCCCCTCCGCTCTTATTCTCTCTGGGGAATGATTTTGGATACATATGTGCCATTATGAGATCACCTCCAGTCTATTTATCTTGTTTCTGTCAACGTATTCTCTGTCAAACACAGACTCAACAACATAGACATGCACGTCACCTATTTCGTCTATATGTCCTTTTGTGTCTCCGCTCTGATATATATCAAGTATGTTTTTTGCTTTATACCTCAACTCACTGGTAAGCCAGCGACCAGCTTCACGATGATATTCCTGAACCTTGGCCCCTGCGCTTAGAACCTTGGGTACAGATTCCTCAGGAAGAATATCTGGGCATAGAACGCTGAGTGCTTTAACAACATTCCCGTTTTCAGGGCAAATGGTATCTCCATTGAGCCAGTATCGTATTTGGTTAATCTCGCAATTTGCACCGCTTCCATTTATGATTTCTTTGATGGTTGCCAAGGATTTTCCTTCGGCGAATTTCTGTAAAGCAATTACCCATAATTCTGCTGTGCTGCGTATGGACAACTCGCCTCTTCTGGTCATAAGCTCATTGGCTTTGTCGTAAATAATGTCCTTATCGCTTTGCCTAATCAACACTATATCTCCCTTGCTGAGTTTGGATGCTTCTTTCTTAACAGGCCGATCTAGTTCTCCACGACAAAGAAGAGTAATATCAATCAGATTGTGATTCGGGCTAAGATAACCAATAGTGTCTTGGTTAAAGACAACAGGAACGCATTCCGCCGAGTCTGAACGCTCTGCAGAAGTATTGTTACGTTTAATAATATTCGTAATGAGTTCTCTTTCGAAATCAAATTCCGTTATTTCATCGACTTCATCCATTTCTTCTGCTTCTGCCGATTCCATGGGTTCCCAATCGGTAAAAACAACCTGCCTCGAAATAATCCTTCGGGCTTGATCCTTAACGCCTTCTCGTTGAATGCAGGTCTCGAATTTATTAACGAAGCCGCGTCTCCATGCATTTTCAAACGAGTATAAAAGATATGTCAGTTTTTTATAGCAGTACGATTTTTTAATTCTTATATATTCTGACTGATCAAAGAAAGTAACTATCAAATGATCTGTTTCGACCATGTTTGCGGCTTGCCTACGAAAGAAATCACTGGCATTCATAACCAGAACTCTTTCCCCAGAATAGATCATGTTTAAATATCCTTGTAACTCATCGATGAACATGTATCTGTTCGGAACGAGGACAATGGTGTTTTTATATACGCCAGTTTTTATAACCTCAGCGAGTGCCATTGATTTTGGCGTATCTCTTCTTTCTATAATGCCTTGCAGTAGTTCTATAGACGCCTGGGTGTCTCTCCAAATGTCCGTTCCTTCATAATGAGCCTTTAAGGTTAACATAATTGCGTCGATCTCTTCGAACTGTGCAAAAACACTCTTATAAACACTGTCCGATACCGGGGAAGCCAAATCAATACATTCTTTGTCTATTTTGTTTATCCGACGAGTGATTTGGTTCATAGGATTACCGCTGTCAAATGTTTGCTTGACCAACTGCCGAACCAAACCGTTGACCTTTTTCAAGCCTTCATATCTAATGGTTTTTAGCTCAACCTCTGAGGTCGCTGCGTTAAATACCTTCTTTGACAATTTGCCAAACATTGAATTATCGGAAGCTACAAACTGTTTGGATGATAACCCTCCGAAATTTAACATATTAGGGTCCCAATTCCAGAACTCGAAACCCATTTCTGCCAGTACGGGAAAAGATTCGTATTCCGTCTCAGGAACAAACATCATAACAGGAATACCTGTTCTCAGGCATTTTCTGAAATCACTCAAGTTGTTTATGGCTTCATTGAACTTTGATTGAGATACAACAATCGCATCTATTTGGTTTTTAAGACCTTCAGAAGAAATGCTCGTTGCAATCTCACTGATTTTTGGGGAAACAATAATACCCGGAAGACAATCTAACTGCCCGGAATTATATAGTTTCGTCCCACGTTCAGCCTCTGGGTCAAACTCGCCATATGTCAGAACATCTGGAAATCTTCGCCCAGACACATAAAAGTTTTCAAGAAACACTCTGAAGTCTTTTTTCGGAGACAAAACGACTACTGATCTGTTGAGTACAGTCCGCTTCAGTGCCAGAAGATCAATATCTGCCATTCCATCTTCATCGAATTTCTGCTGAATCCGTTTTCTCTCCTCCAGATAAGTTGCTTCCTTTGTAAATGCGCCCGTGCTTCGTTCAAAATACAGATGGTAGCCCTGGAAGGGAGACAAATATCTTGCGGGTGGAAGTGTATATACTGTTGTGCCGTATTTCTGCCTGGTAGGCTTTCCGACATGCAACTCTATTTTTTTGTTCTCTTTATCAAAAGAGACAAATTCAACTACAGCCTTGCCAAGCTTTAGATGCTGGCCAGGCTCAATTTCTTCTAAAATGCTATGGGCAAACCCCGGTAATTCCTGAATGTTCGATAAATACTTGGACACTATAAGCGGCAGCACATTTATGTCATCATCCGGAAACACAATGGCAATTCTATTATGACCGGCTTCAAGCATCGAATCGATAATTGCTTGGCTTGCAGGAAGAATTGGATGTAAATGTGTTTCAACAGGGTTTGAGACACTGTGGAATTTGATCTTCTCATAGATCGGGTGCTTTTTTAGAAACTCTTGTAAATAGTTCATTTTAAAATCTCTTTCTACGCTAATCTTCTAAAGCAACTCTTCTATCGTCCCGTTTACGCCTCTTCAATTACTTCCATCAAATCCCCAATATCGCAATGGAAAACCTTGCACAGTCGAAGCATTACTTCCATCTGTACAGGCTCGTCATGGTTTAGTCTCTGCATTGCATATCCGCTGATTTCTGCCGCTCTGGCAAGATCTCTTTTCTTCATTTTGTTTTGTCGAACAAGGTTCCAGAGCTTGTTATAACTGACTGCCATAGACAACCCCCTGTTTAGAAAACATAGCTGGTGTTACTGAAAACCTGAAATCATCATAATCTTATAGGTTCAGCAGGATACAATTCAACAATTTTAATTATACCTCGAAAACCGTCTGTTTTCAATCCTGAAGACCATTCTTTTTACCATGTTGACGGTTCTAAGCATCAAGATATACTTTTTTCTTCTTCAGTACTTGGCAAGCAGGGTCTGTTCGTAATAGTTTTCAGAACAGACGCTTGCATGTTGGGCTTCCCAAACCCTTTTTCACACT
>CACYEJ010000423.1 GCA_902773395.1 uncultured Ruminococcus sp. | reverse complement strand
GTTGACTTGCTGCTCGTTGACTTGCTGCTCGTTGACTTGCTGCTCGTTGACTTGCTGCTTGTTGACTTGCTGCTCGTTGACTTGCTGCTCGTTGACTTGCTGCTTTCCTCAGCTTTTGAGCTGCTTGACTGGCTGCTTTCAATAGACGAGGAACCTTCCGAACTGCTTACACTCTCAGGTTCACTTATATCACTTTCGGAATAAAATAAACTTGAATCATCTTCCACACGAGTAGTCACGTCATCATAGTTATTTACATTTGCACCTCTTTCATTATACGAGGTGTCATCTTCCTGTGCAAACGGCATTAAACCCGAATCCAGCCTGCTTAGAACCAAAATGCAAGTAGCGACAACCAGCACCATGCAAAATGACATACAAGCATACATAATCTTCCGGCTCATTTTCTTATCCGACTCATCATCAATTTTCACGTATATAGGCTGGGAATTAGTATTTCCGGTTGGGTTGTTGATTTGCCGTACAGTTACTGCACTTGTATTTGGAGAAGCTAATCTTGTGCCGGTGTTTGCCGGAGTGAGAGATTCGAGAAAATTATCAACATCTACTCTCTCAGTGCGGTTGTACGGTGATTCAATGGGTATCTCGTAGACCTCTTCACCGTCCAGCATCTTCATTAATTCTTTAATCGTCTGACAGCGGTTTTTGTAATTAAGCTGCAAAGCTGACTGAAAGGAGTCGTAAATTTTGTTGTTAATTTTATTGCTGTTCTTCAAATCTTGAAGATGCGGAAAGCCCTCCAAAATATCATAACTCATCCCGTCCCTCGGAGTATCGCCTGTAAGGGCAAAGTACATAGTTGCAGCAATAGAGAAAACATCTGTATATGTGCCGTCACTCACGTTAAGGGAACGCTGCTCAAACGGAGCATATCCCGGAGTAAAGGCTGCCATATTGCTTAGGGTATGATTGCTGACCATGGATTTAGCAAGACCGAAGTCAATCAGCACAAACTCCTCTTTATTATCAAACCCATTTTTAATCATAATATTCTGCGGTTTAATATCTCTATGGAACATACCTTTTTTGTGAAGCTGAGAAAGGCTCTCCAGCACAGGCTTCATCTTAGCGTACAGCTCGTTCCAGCTATACGCACCCTTCTTCTTTACTCTGTCGTACAAAGTATCGCCGTTAATGAACTCTGTGATAATATACGCTGTATTATTTTCGCTGAACCAATCATACACCTTAACGATATTGCTGATGCTGTCTGCTTTTGCAAGGGCATCGCACTCCTTCTGCGTTTTGCGCATAATTTCGTCAAGGGAAATATTCTCATACTCCACACGGAGCGGATCACTCAAAGTTTTGTTCTGACAATTTCTTTTAAACAAACCATGATAAAAGGTTTCTTTAATTACGATTTTCTTATTAACTCTCAGGTCGTAACCGATATAGGTTATTCCAAAGCCGCCGCTTCCAATACTTTTGCCGACTAAATATCTGCCGTCACAAAGGCAAGTACCTGTTGGCAGTTCAAAGCTCTGAAAATAATGGACATCATACTCCTCACCGCACTCAGGGCAAATGGGATTTTCCTCATTAGCAATTTCTGCCATACAATGAACACAATGCTTCACAGCTTACACCCCTTCTTTCAAAACAATAATGTTATAATACTATTGTACCATTATTTTATGTAATATTCAACAAATTTTAGTAAAATATTTCAATAAAAAAACTCCCCCGAATATTTATTGTATCCGGAGGAATAATTTTATGTTAGATGTAACCCAATATTTTGATACAGCAATAATCTGCTAATAAAATCAATTTTGCTTTATATCGGAACTATTTTTTGTGTATCTTTTCAGCCAAGCCTCAGCGATATCAACAGCGGCAAACAGACCGTTTTTCTTAGCTGTTTTAACAATTCTTTTTCTTTTGCTAAGCTCCGGATCGGTTGAAATCAATTGAATGTTCACCTTATCGGCAACGTCAATATCAGCAACCTTTTTGGAGGATTCGATCTGCAAGCAAACAATATATTTATCATTAACATCGCCGTAGTAGATTGTATTGCCGCTTCGCACAAGCGGTTTATTCTTATAAAGTAAATTAGCCATTATATTTCTCCCCTCAATTCACGTCAAGAAACGACTTAACAAGCGTTTCGAGCAAATCATCTCTGTCAATCTTTCTAATAATATTCCTAGCATTTTTATGTGTAGTAATATATGTAGGATCTTCAGACACGATATAGCCAACAATCTGATTGACGGGATTATATCCCTTTTCCTTAAGTGCATCGTACACTATTGTCAAAGAAGCCTTGATACCCTCTTCATTATCAGTCAACGAGAAAACTCTTGTTTTATCAAGCACAAAACCCCATCCTTTCGTTCATTACTTTTTACTATCAATAATTATTATACTTTATTTCAGAAAAAAATACAACTATTATTTATAAATTTTTATTGAATAAACTGCAAATAACTATAGAACAAAAGGACAAATTTTTTATTAAGCTCATTATATAGAATACTTTTTCTTATACATTTCGTATTCTTCCTCAAATTCCTT
>CACYEJ010000422.1 GCA_902773395.1 uncultured Ruminococcus sp. | reverse complement strand
ACATTTTCCGCAACCTATAACCTCAAAATCCTCTACCTCTGACATAGCATAACATTCACTTTTACCGCTTGTCACAACGGTTAGAAGCTTTTCGCCTGTGTTGTCATTGTTAGCCGTGAATATCTCTAAGATTTGCGTGTATTCCTTTACTTCCTGATTTTTTAGCTTAATCTTGAATACCATATAATCACCCCATCAAAAAAGCTCAACGCTTAAAATGTTTTTAGCCGCTTAATCATAATACCCTGAAATAGCATACATACTATATGCCATCATTAGGCTTAATCTCAACTGTTCATAATCAATTTTAAAACAGCAAAACTGATTTTTTGTGCATGTGTTTATAATTCTTTCAACTTGCTCTGTAAGATAATCCAATTGCATACTATCACCTTAAACCTGATTCATTTTCGTTTTTTCTTTGCCATAACAGTCTGACGATTGAACTTAAACTGTCGGGTGCATCATCATGTTCTGCTTCTTCGTTGTATTCGCAAATCTGCTGTATATACTCTTCGTCTGTTCCATTAACAAAAACAATATCACGCCACACCTTTTTCAGATATGTTGCGATTTTTAAAAACTTGTTCATGTCCTCCCAATACGTCACAACTCTTTCGCCTTGCTTTCTCAAATCTTTAGCAAGATAACCCTTGTCTGCATTTTCTTCACAATAGATTCTGCGAACGTTATACATCTGCCTATATTTAATTATCTCGGCTGTACATTCTTCAACATGTTTTTGCCATAGCTTGCCGAAAACATAATATTTATCGTCAATCTTTTTGCAGATTGTAAACGCTGTGTAATCGCTGCCACCATACGCTGCATCAATATGGCAAAATCTTGCATCGTGCAGAATAGAAGCATCTGTACCTATAACCGGGTTTGTGAATATATAATCCTCGCTTGCAATATGCTCAAGCTCATAGTTCGCCGCAAAAAGTGACGGTATCATGCTATCCTTTATTTCTGCAAGCTCTTCCTCTAAAATAAGCCCCGTTGAATAGCAATCATATTTCTGCGGATTTGGCATTAACGTAAAACAATCTTCTTTGTGCCAAGGTGTTCCCGTATTGAATATCCTGCCGCCCCTGTTCTTGATGTTTTGCAACTCCTGATAGATTAGCTTTGTATGTTCTCTTTCTGCTTTGCTGACCCTATCTTGAACATTTACAATATCATCCGTGAATATCCTGTCAAAGTGTTTACCAGTAAGAGAACCACCTATACCCATACCGACAAGCTGTGCCGTTCCTCTCGGGTCGTTTGTTAAGTTTGTTGTTATCTCTGTTGCGTTTGCATAAACCTTCAAATTAACGCCGTACATAGCTTTTACAAACTCATTCGTAACAGGCAATTCAAGTATTTTCTTTACTTGCTTAATAACTTCTTTTACATCATTATCGGTTTTACGCATAAACATTGTTCTATCATTCGGATATTCTATGATAATAAGTGCAAGTGCTATTGATACGCCTGTTGTCTTATAAGAGCCTCTGTGAGCTTGCAAAGTTTCATCATCGGTGTTATATACCATCGCTTTTATCCACTCATTGTGAAGCTCTGTAAGCTTCGTAAAGCCTGCTGATATTCCAAACTGATAAGGGACAAGTCGGAGAATTTTAACTGCCATCTCCCTTGTCAGTTTCGTATTCTCCGACTTTTTCAATCATCTTCGCCACCTCTGCCCGTGTGTTATCTGATATTGTATTTGTAATAACTTCCGCTTTTTCGGTTTGCCCCAACCATTGCTTGCCAAGCCATATCTGCATAGTCGCATTTCCATTTTCAGCAGATTTCCACTGCGCACGGCGCAGTGACATTTTTCCGCCACTCTGATGCTTTTTTATATACTCCGAAATTGGCATTTTTTTTGTTTCTTTGCAATTTCGATTAAGAGTATCGTAATCCATACCAAGCACTCCTGCAATCTCTTCCCCTGTGCAATGGATAAAACACATATAATCAACGCTTTTCCATTGTTCTTCTGTTAAATTCTTTTTCGATCTGCCCATTCTTACACCTCTTTAATTATATATGTT
>CACYEJ010000421.1 GCA_902773395.1 uncultured Ruminococcus sp. | reverse complement strand
TTAAACAGATCAAGGTCATCTGTTTTAAATCTAATCTCGCCGTCTTTTTTGAGGAACTGCTTATACTTTTCGAGCTTCAGCGGATAAGTAAGGCGGCGTTTATTATGCTTGCCTCTGGGCCACGGGTTACAGAAATTTATATATATTCTGTCAACCTGGTCATCACTAGACAGCATCTCCTCAATATGCTCCACGTTAAAGGCGGTAATTATAAGATTATCCACCTCACGATTCTGTTCTTCAAAGAGTTTTACGATGTTGCGTCTAGCAACACCGAGCATATCGCTTTTGATATCCACAGCAAGAAAATTCACCTCAGGCTCTCTCAAAGCGATTTGAGCCGCAAAGCTGCCCTTTCCGCAGCCAAGCTCCAGATGAATAGGCTGCTTCTTTTTAAAAACAGAATTCCAATTTCCTTTATTCGCCGCTGCATCGTCCACAAAGAACGGACACTCGGCAAGTTCAGGTTTTGCCCACTTTTTATGTCTGATACGCACTAGCAGTCCTCCCATAGCAAAATAATAATCTTTGTAACTAAAATGCTACAAAAGATATTATAAATAATTTCAAATAAAACCCGATAACGTACATTCAATTACACTTATAGTTAATTATATCAAATTTTTTATTTCTTATATTTCCTTTAGAGAATTAACCTTAATACTTTGTAATATATTTGTATTTATTTTCTTAAAATTATCAAAACAAAAAAAGTCCGTCCCCATACGCAAACGTACAGGAACGGCAAAAGGAAATGTTTCAAAAAATTAGTCGTTATCTATTTTGATAAAAATACAGCTAAGCTCAGGCAAATTCACCTTATTGTTCTCAACCTTGATATTCTCAGCAGTCGAAAGAAGAATCTCACCCTCAGCGAATTCAAACGGAACAGGAGCCTCAGCCTCTTGGTATCCGGCGTTAAAGATACAAAGTACCTTGCAATTGTCATCATATCTTACATACGACATAATATTATTCTTACAGTAAGTGTCCTTAAACTCACCGTCATTAAAACAAGAATTCTTGCGGCGAAGCTTTGCAAGAGATTTATGCCACTCAATAAGGTTCTTATCCTCCTTACCCCACGGATATGTAGAACGATTGAACGGATCCTTGTAGCCCTCTACGCCAGCCTCATCGCCATAGTAAACGCATGGGAATCCCGGAAGTGTAAACATCAAGCCGGCTGCCAATCTCACCAAACGAACGCCGTAGCTTCTCTGCTCCTCGTTCATCTTTGTATTGAACTGGAACTCTCTGTTTCTGCCGTTGAGCGGTTCTCCGGCAAGAATTGTGATAGCTCTTTCGGTGTCGTGAGTAGTGATAAAGTTCATCAGGTTTCTGATAACAGGACGAGGATAATTTTCGAGAATACAGAGAATACCCTCCATGATATGGTAAGCGTCAATACCCTTCAAGAATTCGAGTATTGCACTTCTGAAAGGATAGTTCATTACTGTATCGAGCTGATCACCGAGAATAAATCTTCTGCGTGAACCGTAGCTCTCCTTATTGGAAGCGTCCTCCCAAACCTCACCGATTACAATTGCTTCTTCGTCCTGAGCCTTTACAGCTTTTCTGAGATTCTCGATGAACACATCAGGAAGCTCATCTGCAACATCAAGACGCCAACCGCTGTTGCCGGCTTTAATCCACTTGCGGATAATACCGTTTTCACCATTAATATACTCATTATAGCCGGGGTCATCTTCTCTTGTATTCGGAAGTGTGTCGAAGCCCCACCATGAGTTATAGCCATACGGCCAGTTATTGAAATCGTACCAGCTAAAATACGGCGACTCCTTAGAGTTAAACGCACCAATTGTCTTGTATCTGCCCTGACGGTTAAAATACTTACTGTCGCTGCCCGTATGAGAGAACACGCCGTCATTTACAACTCTGATACCACGCTTCTTTGCCTCTGCACAAAGCGTCTTGAAATCCTCCTCATTTCCGAGAAGCGGATCAATATCCTCATAACTTGCGGTATCGTAGCGGTGATTTGAGTATGCCTCAAATATAGGATTAAGGTAAATGCAGGTAACGCCAAGCTCCTCCAAATAGTCAAGCTTCTCTGTGATACCTTTCAAATCTCCCTCGAAGAAGTCTGTATTGGTAATCACGCCGTCCTTATTTGGACGCCACTCCGGAAGCTCATCCCAAGTTTTATGGTACTCTCTGTCCTCTCTGCCGGCACGCTTATTCTCTCCGGAAAAATAAAATCTGTCCGGAAAAATCTGATACATTACGCCGCCCGGTGACCAGTCGGGAGTTTTAAAGCCCTTTTTGTAGCAAGTAAGCTGCCACGAATAAATAATATTATAATCAATTCTCGAATTACTTCCGAAATCTCTTACCAGATATCTGATACCGTCAACAGTATCCAACTGGAAAGTATACCAATACAATCCCATATTATGCGGAATAAAATCGCACTCCCATATTTCTGCTTCATCGGCAGTACCGCCCCAAAGCATAGTATAGTTATCTCTCTTACTGTTGCGGCTTTCGTCAATCACAATCAAGTGTGCCCTGCTGCACTTCAGATAAAGCGGCACCTTGATTCTGAAATGAATCGAAGTACCTTCTTCTACCGATCCTACCGGATTACGGTAATAAGTATTCCTAGAACAAAAAATTTGATCCATAGCTAAATTTCCCCTTTTTTCATACGTAAAGCAGCTTTTGTCCGATTCCCAAACGTTCGTTGACCTCTCTTTAGGGACAAAATCTGACGCAGGCGGTAAAATCACCTAACTCAAAAAGTTAGTGTGCGTATTTCGTCTGCCGTTGGCAGTTCGTTGACCTCTCCTTACGGACAAATTCTGACGCAGGCGGTAAAGTCACCGAACTCAAAAAGTTAGTGTGCGTATTTCGTCTGCCGTTGGCAGTTCGTCCGGCGTTGCCGGTTCGGATCATATTACGCAATCATATCAATTACACGCTCTCAATCAACGTGCAAAGCGGCTTTAGTCTGTTTCTTTAAAACTGTTAGTAGCTTTACGTGTGCGGAAAATACAAAACAGTCTTTTTACCAAATCACAGTTTTATAATATCCTAAACAATCAGCTTTCTTTACCACACGTATTTTTAAAATTATATTCCCAAGAGCTAAAAAATATACAGTCTACAGATAAAAACTCTCTGCAAACCGGCGGATTTCCGAATTAGTATCTTCAAAACAAAAAGCCACAGAAACCCTCTATATAATGATAATAAATTACAACGTCAATGTCAACCCCTTTATTTTCACATAATAATTCAGGAATTTTATTTATTTTGACGAAAAACGAAACGGACAGCTAAACGTTGTAGTATATAATAATATTATTTATTGTTAATCTATAACTAATTTTATCAATTAACACAACATCATCAAACAAAAAATTTTCAATTAAAAATTGGATAATATTCACTTTTTATTTATAATTATAATATTACATTTATTTTCTTTTGCCAATATTCCAATTTAGAAATTTATTGATATCGTCGATGTACATTTTAATTTGTTCCTTAAACTGAGAATTACATCTCATCTCACGCAAGAGATACGGTTTAACAATTCGCTTGTCCAGTTTGCCATGTACTCTTGCGATATACGACAAACCCATAACGGCATTATTTCTCACTCTTGGGTCATCATTTTCCAAAAGCCGAATACAGATATCCTGAGCCTCTCTCCAATTTTCGAGATACTCTCCCACTCTTGGAGCAAGAGCAAGAAGCTCGTCATGACTGCCTGATTTAAGCAGCTCCAGCGCTTCGCCGAAGCTAATGGGCAAAAGCGGCTGATAACGTCTTTGTGTCATTTTTTAATTATTTCACAAAGCCAATTTTCTTCATCGCCTTATCGAGAGTTCTCTGAGAGAATTTCTGAGCAGCCTCATCAGCCTTATGACAGCACTCCAGCATATATGCCTTATCAGCGATATATTTCTCATAGCGTTCCTTTACAGGTCTAAGCTCTTCAACTACTGCCTCGCCTACAGCTGTCTTGAAATCGCCGTAACCCTTGCCGTCGAAGTCCCTTTCGATTTGTTCAAAAGTAAGACCTGTAACAGCGGAGTAAATTGTCATCAGATTATTGATACCGTCCTTACCCTCAGCATAGCGAACTTTTGCCTCGCTGTCGGTTACGGCACGTTTGAACTTCTTCATAATAGTTTCGGGTGAATCCATAAGAGTAATGCAGGCATTTACATTCTCATCGGACTTACTCATTTTTTTGGTTGGATCTTGCAGCGACATTACCCTTGCGCCGTTCTTCGGAATATACGGCTCAGGCACCTTAAACACATTGCCGTAAATACCGTTAAATCTCTCGGCAATATTTCTTGAAAGCTCCAAATGCTGTTTCTGGTCTGCGCCAACAGGCACCATATCAGCCTGATAAAGCAGAATATCGGCAGCCATTAAGGTTGGATAAGTAAACAGTCCGGCATTGACATTATCGGCGTGCTTAGCAGATTTATCTTTAAACTGCGTCATTCTTGAAAGCTCGCCAAACTGAGTATAGCAATTCAGCAGCCATGCAAGCTGAGCATGAGTTGTGACATGGCTCTGCATAAAAAATAGGCTTTTTTCGGCGTCAATACCACAAGCAAGAATTGAAGCATAAGCGTCCATGATATTCTTGCGGAACTGAGCCGGCTCCTGACGAACTGTAATTGTATGCAAATCGGCAAGCGCATAAATGCAGCTGAACTCGTCCTGCATAGCAACCCAGTTTCTTACTGCTCCGAGGTAATTACCGAGAGTAATAGTTCCCGAAGGCTGGATAGCACTGAAAACAATTTTTTTCTTTTCTGTTTGATTTTCCATAATTTATCTTTCCTTTTTTGAGTATTTACTTTTTCTTTCTACGATAGGCAATTCGCAGGCTCTTGCCTTTGTTGTTATAGTAGACGACATAAATTTTTGCCTAAAGCGAGATGTTAATTAGGAGTTTGGAGTGAGGAATTAGGAGTTGATTTTTGAGCTAACACTACATTTAAGATTATGGGCTCTGCCCCTACACCTCGCAAACTTTTATATTTGCTCACAAAAAATTCTTATAAATCTTTCGCCATTTCTCCCAATATCTTAATCCCCTTCTCCAACTGCTCATCAGTCGGCGTAGAAAAATTAATCCTAAACGAATGCGTCACATCACTCTCATTCGCCATAAACGCCGTTCCCGGAACAACACAAACCTTATTCTTTACAGCCTTCATACAAAACTCAGCCGTGTCCACATTATCCGGCAAATCACACCATATGAACAAACCGCCGTCTATCTTATGGTAAGTAATCTTCGGGGCAAGATACTTATCAAGAAGCTCCATTGCAAACTCGGCTTTTTTCTTATAAATCCCACGCAGCATTTCAAGGTGCTTTTCAAAGTCATATTTTGTAAGGAACTCATAGCAAACCATTTGTGACCATATATTAGTGTGAACGTCCTGCCCTTGCTTGCAGACAACCATTTTCTGTATAATCGGCTTAGGAGCAATCGAGTACCCCACACGCATACCCGGTGAGATAACCTTCGAGAAGCTGCCAGAATAAATCACAACGCCCTCTTCGTCAAAGGACTTGATACACGGCAAAAATTCTCCTCTGAAACGCAAATCACCGTAAGGGTTATCCTCAATAACCAGCACATTGTATTTTTTCGCAAGCTCATATACAGCTTTGCGTTTTTCAAGGCTCATTGTCACGCCCGAAGGATTCTGAAAATTAGGGATTGTATAGATAAGCTTTACAGCAGGTTCATTTATTAAAGCCTCTTCCAGCTTCTCTATATTCATTCCGTCAGCATCTACAGGCACTCCAACCAATCGAGCATTATATGAGCGGAAAGTATTCAGCGTACCGATAAAAGACGGATTCTCGCAAATAACCGCATCTCCCTCATTTAAGATTGATTTTGATACTAAGTCCATAACCTGCTGAGCACCCGAAGTAATCAGGATATCATCACCTTCGCCGCCGACATTATGCTTTGATTTCATGTAGTCCGAAAGATAATTTCTCAGCGGAGTATAACCCTCGGTAACGCTGTACTGCAAAGCGGCAATCGGATTTTCAGCCATAAGCCTTGCGGATATTTCGGCAATCTCCTTACTCGGAAAAGCGTCCGGAGAGGGATTTCCTGCCGATAGTGACACAACAGTCGGATCTGCTGCATATTTAAATATTTCCCTAATAGCAGAGGGCTTTAAACTCTGCACACGATTTGAAAATTTATATTCCATTATTCTAACCACCTATTAATAATTCCTTTTTATTTTACCATAGATACAAAATTTAATCAATCAGGAATTTTCAAAAAACATATCAAATATAAAAACACTTCCGAAAATTCGCTCGGAAGTGCTGATTACTATTAAAATTTTAAAAAAAGCCTACGCAGCATCAATAACCCATGTTGCCGTATTAGAATTATTTGCATCAGGAATACTTCCAATACAAACCACAGTACAATTCGATGACATCATAAATTGGTAGAATGATGTATTGTCCGACTTATAGATATTATAAAGTCTTGTGCCGTTGCTTACATCATGACCTGTTTTCTCCATTGAATCACCGGTGTTCACATTGCTAATATTACATTCTGCAAAGACGGTGTAATATGCGCTTCCGTCAGGTCTGTAATAAAGCTCGCCGCTTTTAGCGTACTCTGCTGCTCTGATATTTCCGGCTTCAAGCATTGCGTCATCATAGGCAATAGCTTTTAGTCCTGCTGCTTCACGGTCTGCATTCAGCAAATCCATGAAAGCAATTCGTTGGCTTCTGTTCGGCGAATATGTATCAAGAGTAGTTTTGTCAAGACAAACAAATTTTTGAATTAAAAGAGCATCTGCAAGCTGAACCGTACCGCTGGAATCGAAATCCGCTGATTTTTTCTCATTGGCGGTAGGGCTTTTTGAACCCACGTGAATCTTCTGTGCAAGTGTAGCGTCACGAAGAGTAATATGGTTATCGCCGTTGACATCGCCCTTAATAGTAGCAGCCTCTGCCGGTACAGCAGCAAACGCCATGCCTGAAACAAAAACTGCTGCGGCAATTAAAATACTTATTAGCTTTTTCATTTAACTTCCCTCTTCCTCAAAGATATTCAGGTAATCACTGCTTCAAATCCACAAAACATTCAACACTCACATTCGAGAGCAATTTGTATTTCTGCGTTTGACTGCCTGATACACCCACTAGACAAATAACCTCATAACCACTCGCAAAATGCGATTTATATACACTTATATGATACATCATTTCAAGAATTATGTCAACAGAATTAATTGAATTTTTTTCAAAACGAAGGATTATTTGTTTAATTTAACGCATTTTACCACAAAAAAGCAGTACAAACAAACGCTGTACTGCTCATAATTAATTCATTTCCTTAGCCTGTTTAGGCATTCTGATTTTTACCTTAATCTCCTTGCCGCACTTTGGGCAATCCACAAAATGCTCGCCCGGCTTACGCTTTACCCTAAAATACGCGCTGCAATTTTTACATTTGTAATACTTGTGAGTTTTTCTCTCTTTAATCCTTAAATAAAGAATCTTAAAGAACTCCATAAGCTTACCTTTTATTTCAAGGTATTTTCTGTTTTCGTTGCTTCGCTTATACACCGATGTCGAGAACATTCTCAGCACAGCAGCCATAGGCAGCAGCAGACTTACAAGCGATACCGCACGGCTTCTGAAAAAATTATTCAAAAATCCAATAATAAACCACAGAAAGAACAAATCTCTATTCAGCTTATCCAAGCCGTATTTACCGTCCATAAGCTTCATATATTTTGCTCTCAGCTCAGCCAGATACTGCATTTTAACACCTCGGAAATTATGATAAATCAAAGCTTATCTTTGCTCCATAGGAATATACTCACGCTCTTTTGCAATGCTCATATATGCAGGACGAATAATCTTGCCGGCATTAATCAGCTCCTCAATGCGGTGAGCACTCCAACCGGAAATTCTCGCAATCGCAAACAGCGGCGTATACAGCTCAATCGGAAGTCCAAGCATCGAATAAACAAATCCGCTGTAGAAGTCGATATTCGCACTTACGCCCTTGTAGATGTTGCGTTCTCTGCCGATAACAATCGGAGCAAGCTTTCTAACATTTTCGTACAGCGCATATTCGTCCATCTTACCTTTTTCCTGAGCAAGCTTCTCAACAAAGCCGCTGAACACTCTTGCTCTCGGATCGGAAATCGAATAAACAGCATGACCCATACCGTATATCAAACCAGACTTATCAAAGGCTTCCTTATGGAGAATTTTCTCCAGATAAGCCGTAACCTCTTCCTCATCGTCCCAATGCTTAATAACCTGCTTCATCTCTTCGAACATACCGCAAACCTTAACATTTGCGCCGCCGTGCTTAGGTCCTTTCAGCGAACACAACGCCGCCGCAATAGCCGAGTAGGTATCTGTGCCGGAGCTTGTTACAACGTGAGTAGTAAAGGTAGAGTTATTGCCGCCGCCATGCTCAGCGTGCAAAACGAGTGCGATGTCAAGAACCTTTGCTTCAAGCTCGGTATATTTTTTATCGGGGCGGAGCATCATCAAAATATTTTCCGCCGTAGATTTATTGGGATCAGGGTTATGAATGAACAAGCTCTGTCCGTTCGTATAATGATAAGCATGATACGCATAAACGGCAATCATCGGGAACTCAGCAATAAGCTGAAGCGACTGCCTGAGAACATTTTCAATTGAAATATCATTGGCGTGATTATCGTAAGAATGCAGTGTGAGAACGCTCTTTGTGAGTGCGTTCATCATATCCGAATTTGGCGCTTTCATGATAACATCTCTTACGAACGTAGCCGGCAATGCGCGATGAGCGGCAAGAATTGTCTTGAAATCCTCAAGCTGCTCCTTCGTGGGCAGATTACCGAACAACAGCAAATATGTAACCTCTTCAAAGCCATAATTTGAATCCTTCGAAAATCCGGCAATGATATCCTCCACATTATAGCCTCTATAAAATAGCTTGCCGTCACATGGCACTGTTTTACCGTCTACGATTTTATTTTGTCTTATCTCGGAAATCTCTGTAAGTCCGGTAAGCACGCCCTTACCGTCCAAATCTCTCAAACCACGCTTTACATTATATTTATAATAAAGTTCGGGGTCGAAGTGAGTATTTTCGGTACAAAGCTGAGCATACTTTTTGATATCAGGCAATGTACCCGTATAGTTTTCCTCAATAAATCCGATTCCGTCTGCCATGTGCAACACATCCTTCTTTTTATAAGATAAATATAGTATACAACTAAATCGCACATATTTCAAGTCTTATTGCGATTCAGTCGGATTTTTTATTTCTTTTTCAACATTTTCGAGTAATTCCGCTGAAAGAGAGAGCAGCTCATTGAGCTTGTCCTCGCCCATTCTATTCACAACGTTATTCATAAAGCCATATATTTTACCGCACTCACTTTCGAACACCTCTCTGCCGTTCTCAGTAAGGCGAACAACGGTATTTCTCCGATTAATCCTGTCGATATTTCTCTCGACAAAGCCTTTCTTTTCAAGAGTAGAAATCGTTCTGGAGATAGCCGGTGACGAAACATGAAGTGTATCGGCAATATGAGAAACACCGTAATTTGTGCTGTTGTGCATCTGCTCCAGCTTATTTATTGCAGACATCACAAAGAACTCCGATTGTGACGTACTCCCCAGCACAGCCGAAAAATTAAGCTGCGCTAAAGAATGAATAGTTGTAATAAAGTCTAACCGTTTATCATATGTAACCATTGACAATACCCCAAGTCAAATCAAATTATCCAAATTCAAATAAGACTTTCAAAAAAACTAACCAACAAAATGCTGTAAAACATTTAACACTGTTATCAATTAACAATGTTATTATACCTCTTTCTCACAAAAAAATCAAGAGGTACTATTAATTTTTATTTTAAAATTTATTACAAAAGTGTTAATTTTCTTTATTATGTCGGTTTCTTTTGCACACGCTGTTATATGGGCAGCCGGAGCAGCGGTTATTGCTCTCCGAATTATCTCTGTTTACAACGGCGCAAGCAGCAATTGTCAATGCGACAAATACACACGATATGACAATAATTGATACTACCATACATTAACTCCCCCGAAAACTTTATTATAGCATTATACTAAATTTTATTCAGATAATTAGGCACATGTTACAAAAATTTATGTAATTAAAAGAAAAACATTTTCAGACAGAATTCACGACTATATTTGACATTTCTTGTTTCGGGGTGTACTATAAATATTAAAGAAAACTATTGCAAACAATAAAAAAAGAGGTTGTCACATGACAGATTTAACAAGGGATAATCCTACAAAAACCTTAATAAAATTCTCGCTGCCTATGGTTTTGAGCGTAGCATTTCAGCAGTTCTACAACATGGCAGATAAGCTCATTGCCGGACGCTATGCCGGTGAGGACGCACTCGCCGCCGTTAGCGCCTCGTACCCTATTACAATGATTATCATGGCGTTTGCTCTCGGTACTAACATCGGCTGCTCCGTTGTAATTTCCAGACTGTACGGCGGCAAAAAATTCAGCGAAGTCAAAACAGCTGTCACAACCTCGCTTATCCTTGCGTTAAGCTCAGGTATTGCGCTTTCTGTGGTGAGCTTTTTTCTTAGCAATCCAATGCTTAGTCTTTTAAAAACTCCCGGAAATATCTTTGATGATTCGGCGCTTTATCTTCGAATTTATATTTACGGATTTATTTTTCTGTATTTATACAATGTATGCACTGGAGTTTTCAATGCGTTGGGCAACTCCCGAACGCCGCTCTACTTTCTGATTGCGTCATCTCTGGGAAACATTATCTTAGACTATATTTTCGTGGCAATATTTAAATGGGGCGTTGCCGGCGTTGCATGGGCAACATTTATCGCTCAGGGCATTTCCTCTGTGCTGTCGCTTATTGCTCTTATGCTCGAAATGAGAAAGCTCAAAACCGACAAAAAGCCGGCGCTCCTATCGGTAAGCTCGCTTAACAAAATACTTGTTCTTGCAATCCCCAGCATTTTGCAGCAAAGCTTTGTATCCGTTGGCACTCTGATGATTCAGGGGTTAGTCAACAGCTTTGGTTCTTCTTCTATTATTGCCGGTTACGGCGTGGCTATTCAGCTTAACACATTTGCAATAACAGTTTTCAACACATCTGCAAATGCCGTTTCAAATTATACCGCTCAAAATTTAGGAAGCGGAAACATTGCAAGAGTGCGTGAGGGTTTCAAATCAGCGGTAAAAATCGGTGTGGTAATTGCTCTGCCGTTTGTTGCCGCATACGCACTGTTCGGTACGTATATAGTCGGACTTTTTATGGAAGAACCTACAGCCGAAGCATTACAAACCGGCAAAGAATTCCTGCTCATTATATCGCCGTTTTACTTTACTGTAATGATTAAGCTTGCCGCAGACGGTATCATGAGAGGCGCAAGCGCCGTAAGATTTTTTGTCATGTCAACGTTCTCCGATTTGCTGCTTAGAGTTGCGCTTGCGTATGCGCTGTCGCCG
>CACYEJ010000420.1 GCA_902773395.1 uncultured Ruminococcus sp. | reverse complement strand
GTAAAAACGATATTGCAACTCAAAGTGCAACCTTTGAAAGAATTTTAAGAGGAAATTTTCCGGGATTGGAGATCGAACCTATGATGAATGACGAATTTGAAAACATTCATCGAAGTGTTTTTAGCGGATATAATAATAATATTACGTCAATTTCGGGTATTGCCTCACTAAGAAATGAGAAGGAATACAACATGGAGAAATATGTTCAGGGAATAGAACATATTGTTGACTCTATGCACGGTCAGAACTACAGTATAGTTGTTGTTGCCGACCCTATTCAAAGCGAGGAAATCGCTTTGGCAAAGCTCGGATATGAGAATCTTTACACTCAGCTTTCACCTTTTCAAAAGACTTCGTTCAGTCTTAATGAATCGGAAAATACGTCGACTTCAATCTCGTATACAAACGGAATTGCAAAGTCAATCTCCGAAAGTACAAGCCTTACTCAGAATTATACCGAGTCAAACGGCTGGAGTGAAAGTACAAACAAGAGTACAGGTAAAAGCAAGACTACTGCAAGTACATTATTGGCAATAGCAGGCGGTGCGGTAGGTGCTTTATTTGGACCGGGGGGAGTTGCCTTGGGGGCTTCTGTTGGCAGTTCAGTAGGAGGTTTTTGGGGTTCAACAAGCGAAGGTGAGTCAACATCAAGATCTACCAATAAAAACACTTCCGAGTCTAACGGTTCTTCTTCAACTAACGGTTATTCCAACACCGAACAGAGAAGCAAAACCGACTCTACCTCAACAGGTTCGACTCATGGTCAGACTTTCCAAATATCAAACGAAAACAGGTCTGTTAAGAGTTTGCTTTCAAAGATAGATCGTCAGATTGAACGCCTTGACAAGTGTGAAGCATTTGGTGCATTTAATTGTGCAACTTATGTTATATCGTCAAATCCGCAGACAAACTCTATTGTATCGGGAGGTTACAATGCTCTTATGCGTGGTGACAACTCTGCGTTACAGGCATCTTTCATTAACAACTGGGATTCGAGTAACTGGGATACATTCTCTACGCTGAGAGAGTATCTGAAAAAGTTTACTCATCCACAGTTTTATAACGAAAATTCCCCCGATGTGGTTGTAAATCCGGCATCGATAGTGAATTCGTATGAGATGGCTGTGAATCTGGGTTGGCCTAAGAAGTCTATAAACGGAATGCCCGTCTCAGAATCAATTGCTTTTGGCAGAAATGTTTTTGATACCAACGGTTCTGTTCACAGCAGAAAGTCACTATATTTGGGCGATATATACCATATGGGCATTACCGAGAATACACCGGTAAATCTCGACTTGCAAAGCCTTGCAATGCATACGTTTATTACAGGCTCAACTGGTTCGGGAAAGTCAAACACAGTTTACCAGATGATAAGGGAGCTTAGGAAAAATCATGTGGGCTTCCTTGTAATAGAGCCTGCAAAGGGAGAGTACAAGCATATTTTCGGAAACGAAGATGTGAGCGTTTACGGAACAAATCCCTATTGTTCGCCGCTTTTAAAGATAAATCCATTTGCTTTCCCGAAGGGTATTCACGTATTGGAGCATATCGACAGGCTGATTGAAATTTTTAACGTATGTTGGCCTATGTACGCTGCAATGCCGGCAGTACTTAAGGATTCGGTTGAAAAAGCATATCTTTCAGCAGGCTGGGATCTTTCCACGTCTGCAAATAAGTATTCGGAATTGCTTTTCCCGACCTTTGCAGATGTACTTACTCAACTTGAAAATGTTGTAAAGGAATCTGAATTTTCTCAGGAAGTCAAGGATAATTATGTAGGTTCTCTCGCTACAAGAATTCGTTCTCTAACCAACGGTATTTATGGCAAAATTTTCTCAAATGAGGAGTTGGGCGATTATAAGCTTTTTGACGAAAATGTAATTGTTGATTTAAGCAGAGTTGGCTCTGTTGAAACGAAGTCTATGCTAATGGGAATTTTGGTGATGAGGCTTCAGGAATACAGAATGACTTCCGGCGTATTTAATGCCAACCTTCATCATGTAACTGTTTTGGAAGAGGCTCATAACTTGCTTAAAAGAACTTCTGTCGAACAGAGCAGCGAGTCTGCAAATCTCCTCGGCAAATCGGTTGAGATGCTCGCCAACGCAATTGCCGAAGTAAGAACCTACGGCGAGGGATTCATAATTGCAGATCAGGCTCCCGGACTTCTTGATATGAGTGTTATCCGTAATACAAATACAAAAATCATTATGAGACTTCCTGATGAAGAAGACAGAAAGCTTGTGGGTAAATCAGCAAATCTGACGGATGATCAGATTAAAGAGCTGGCAAAGCTTCCAACCGGTATTGCGGCTATTTATCAAAATAACTGGCTTGAACCTGTGCTTTCCAAAATTCAATATGAGAATACACAGTCTGCATATCGTTTTGCCGGCTGTAATCCTGATGAATCAGACAACAGAATCAAAGAAATAATAATTCGCTCTCTGCTGGACAAGGTTGAAGGAGAACACCTCTGTTATAATCTTAAAGAGATTACCTCGTTTATTGTTGCTTCATCGCTTACTGCTCCTGCAAAAACTAAAATTATACGTCTATTTGACCGAGCAGGCAAGATAAGGCTTGAAGAAATTTCAGATATTGTTTACGATATGGCGTGCGATTCTGAAACCAAGACAAGTTCTCTTTTAGCTGATTCTATTGATGAATGGAGAGATATCTTGCTTTATGATGAAGATTCTGTGCTTTATAATTTTGATGAATCACGTCAGAATAAGATTTTGGAGTGTATTTTGAGAGTACAGGTATCAAAGTTTAACAAGCCGCAAGAGTATCTTGATGAATGGTACAGATACATTGAAGAGGAGATGATGTAATGAATCCGGCAACAATTGCGAAAGGTGCAGTTAAAGTAGCAGAGATAGCTAAAACTGCAAATGATATTAAAGATACTTTAGAAACATTTCGTGATATAAAAAATGCAGGTGGAGAGATTCTTGGTGCTTTCAAGGGGACAAATGAAGTTCAGGAAGTAATACATATAAAAACCATCAATGAGAACCTTGAAGGACAATGTTGCCCGGAAACAGGAGTGTTGTATCGTAAGCATACGTTTAAGTTGAATGGTGAAAAGGTTGAAGGTGTTTTTCCAGTTTTT
>CACYEJ010000419.1 GCA_902773395.1 uncultured Ruminococcus sp. | reverse complement strand
AGTAAAGGTTCTGCCTTTTTCAACAGCCGCTACTCGCTCTCGGTATGTACCTCTGTTCGTACTGTGACTCCAACCTGTGCTGCTTGTGATAGTTGTGCCGTCATCATTGTAAACAAGATCCTGAACATCAGCCATTCTGGAATACTTGTCATAGCTGTTACGAATTGTACCGGATTTTGCGTATACTGTTGCGGTGGTTTTGTTCGATTTAGAAACATTGTAGGAGATATCAGAGAGACTTTTCTCCTCTATTCCTACTCTTTGAATAGTTGCTGTATGAGAACTATTACTAGCTTCTCCATTAAAGTTATTATTAGGTACAAATACAACTCCGTTTTTATTGCTGCTCACACTTATACGTTTTGTAAAGGATGTTGATGTTCCGTTAAATGTAGAACTACCCTCTCCCCAGAATCCATTGTCATTATAAGTTGCTCCAATTCGAATATAACCATTATTTGTTATATCATCATAAAGATACCAATGATATTTACTGATAATGTTCTTGTCACCTTCAGTAGTATTTGCAGATAAATCGGATTTTTCATACGCTCCAGTATATGCATTTTTCTCAGCAGAAGTTCCCTGCCATGCAATAAAGAAATAGAGATTCTTCTTATTAGTTTCAGGATCGACATAATCGTAAACTCTTGTCAATTGTTTACGATAATAACCTATTTTATACTCTTTTAATGAACCATCACTGCTAGTATCTTGTCCCGAAAAAACATATAAATCTTTACCTTCAGCTACCATTTTATCAGCAAGCTTAAAGTAAATCTTATAATAATTCTTATTATCATATATAGATGTTACTGTTGTATAATCTTCAAGATTTGACCACTGACCACTTGTGTAAACTTCTTCATTATCAGGAACAAGGACGCAATTACTTGTATCTGAGCTAATCGAAATCTCTCTGGACTGTGCGTAGTTTTTATTATCACTATCCACGCCGGAGTTAAAAATAACCGTTGTTGTATCATTCGGAATATCTGCATAATAAAGCCCTGAATATTCTTTATCCTTAGTCATCAATACACCGGGCCATGTTGATGCTGAACTGCCGCCCCAATAATGAAGGTGAAGATTGCCCCAGTTGAAACGGTTGTAAACATAAATACGTCTGTAATTTGTAGTAAATGATGCAGAAATAGTAACATCGCTTGCTGGCATCGGGGAATATGTGCATTCGTTATTCGTAAACGATGCTGTAGAAGTAGTTCCGCCCGTAACAGTCAAAGTGCCTACTTCATATAAATCATCGGGAACCGCTGTTACCGTAAACGATCCGCCTGCCTGAACCAAATTGCTGTCAACTGAAATTTTGCCTCCTGATGTTTGCGTTACATTTACATTGTAGCATTTGGTATAATTTGCAGTTACAACTTCATTTTCAGTTCTTGCATTAAATGTTGTTTCATTGTTGGAATAATCTGCAAACGTACCGGAACCGCTCGACGTCCACTTTGTGAAAGCGTATGTTGTACCGCTGATCTGGAAAGATTCCGCTGCACTTACAGTACCGCTGCCTGTAATAGTAACAGTACCGCCGCTAAGATTTGCTGTAGTACTGCTGTCACCGGTAATGGTTACAGAAGGCTCTGTTGTTGAGGTGCCAAATGTTGAACCGTCTGTACCATATTTTGCTGCTACCCTAACTCCTGTAACAGGACCGGAAGCTCCTTCAACAGTAATCGTAACAGTGTTTGAATCAACTGAACTTGTTAAACCACTAACACCGCTAAAACCGGATGCATGGTATGAAACATTATCTTTAACGGTATATACACCTGCATTTACAAAGGATATTTTATTTCCGTCCAAATTATAATCCGTACCCTCAACAAGAGTGTTATTATTAGAATCCTTAACAGTGTATGTATTTGATCCTATAACACAAAACTTATCACCTGGACGTGAAGACGGCGAGTTATTACCAAGTTCTGGACTTAAATCAAACTTCTGGTTCACTTCAAGATTGTTATTGGGTGTTTGGATCGAAGCAGTACATGTTGTAATCCTTGTACTCCAATTAATCGTGTTGCCATTTGTGCAAATAGTACCTAATTGATTTTTTCCAGTTGTTAATGACTTTCCTCGTTCATCATACGATCCGCCCGTTAAACTATCAGACTTTCCTCTGTATAAAGTAAGAGAACTATAATTACCAGCCGGAAGAATACAATAGAATACATAATCCGTAGTGTTTCCTTGACCAGTAGACTCATTGCTACCAGATACGATGCTTCTAAGCCATACTGTTTGGTTGCTTGTACCATTTGCACCATTAACAGTCACATAGTGATAACAACCTGAAGAGTTCCACCAGTTATTTTTTGTTGCATCGTCATCCCAATGGTGCATCTCAAAGAAAAGAACAATATTTTCATTTGAAGATGTAATAGTGGCAGCACTCGCTTCAATAGTCGCAATCGACCCAAGCATCATACTTGAAACGATCATCAAAAGTGCAAGAACAACCGAAATGGTACTTTTTCCGAATCGTTTGTATTTTTTCTTCATAAACTTTAACCTCCATTAAATATTTTTCGTACAATCATTAGCTTAAGAGTTTCACTCTTTGGACTAAGCTCATACAATTTGGCTATTAGCCGAACGGATCGTCCTGATCAATTTCTTGTCCCGAGGGCGTTTCACTTGGAGTCGGACGATTCGGATCTGTGGGTTCACCTACACCGCCACTTGTTGTCAGAATGTCGCTAAAGTCTATTCTCTCCACAACCATAATCGGACAAGTGTACGGCTTTTT
>CACYEJ010000418.1 GCA_902773395.1 uncultured Ruminococcus sp. | reverse complement strand
TTTTCCTCGTCCTGCTTGCGTCTCGTTACGCGATAATCGTCCAGTGCAGAGGATAGCACAGAAAGATAGTACTCGATGAAATATGTGAGATCGGCTCCGTTTTCTCCCCGTATGATATTCGCTATGGCGTTGAAGTAATCGTAGCCGTTTTGAGCTATGATCGCGGAAATACTGATCTCGCCGAATAATTTTACTCAATTAATTTTCCGATTCTTTCGCTTACTGACAATCCCACACTGTAACGCAAAACCTCAAGTGCATCGGCAGACGTTATTTTTCCGTCATTGTCAACATCGGCTAATGCACGCTTAGCATCATTGAAATTTTCAAGACCTACGCTTTGTCTTAAAACCATTAAACTATCGGCTGACGTTATTTCTCCGTCATCATCAATTTCGCCATACTTATATGTATAAGGTGTTCCCGGTTTTGCGGAACCATCATAAATAAAGCCTGTTCCGGGTACAATATTTGTATTTTTATCAACTTAAAGTGCCTTTACTTCGTCAAGCGTAAGAGTTACCATATCTAAGTATCTCTCATCTATCAAACCTTTTTCAACAAGTTCTGCTATTTCGCTGTAATCTGCACAGCCATCATCAAATGCATCATATTTTGCTTTCCATATCTCTTCACCATAACTGAACAAGACGGTTTTTGCCTTTTCTGTAATTTGGATATTGCTATACACCTTTTCATACTTGTCAATAAAAAAGTTATATTCGTATGTATAATCATATGTTATTTGTGGTATGTTTACCTGATTCAGTATGATATCGCTTGTTGGGTGATCCTCAAACTTTTCACCCGGTACGAAATGCCGCCACTTTCCAATATATCTTCCGTCTACCCAAGCATCACATGCATAACCGAGATCTCCTCCCCAATAAATTCTGTATCCAATGCCCCATTCATCATCAGAAAAATTCTTACCTTCACCTTTTTTGTAAAAATAGGTATAAGACTGAAAATCAGTTTGAAATTTTCCGTTAGACATCAAATTACTCCCTAAGATACGTGCCCAAGCTCCTTCCCCAACATCATTGCATATCTTTTTCCATGTGAGCTCGTCCTCACGAGGAATATCGTCATCCATCTCAACTGCCGCATAGTCTTGAAGCAGCTGACGTATATTTTTAAGCGTAATTTTTGTCTCGCTAGTCCCAAAGGTAAAGTATTGTTTTATCTTGTCTTCGCTGATACGCTGACCTTTTCCAAAACCTTGACCACCATATGTATGTGTTTCACCTCCATATGTTACATCAATATGAGCATGAGAATTACTGTTCCACTTATAAGAAGAAGAACTGTCGAGTCGCTCTGATACAGCTCCCATCATACTTGGAAAGCCAAGTGAGTCATAGCGAAAAGGATAAATAGCCGATGCGAATAAAGATTGTGAATCCTCACGGTCATAAGGACTGTAAATATAAAAGCTTTGGTCTATATGACCTGCTGCTGCAACACACCAGTAATCATTAGGTTTTATGAGTTTGCCACGAATGGAAGAACCGCTGTAAAGACATATTGACGAAAAACCGGACTGCACTGCATCCATATTATCAAAGAAACTTGATTCCTTTGCGTAGGTACCAATCAGGTAATCTATCTCGTCTTCAAGAGTTGGAAGCTTTATCTTAACATCAGTATCATTCCAAGTAACATTCGAGCCATAATACGAATCGTTTCTCGATTGCAGAACAATTTCTCCGCCATCGGTATTAGAGCTTTTAAAGATATAGCCGCCATTCACTCGCCCGGTTTCCTCATTCTCATACTTTATATCTGCATATAACTGTACTTTATCGTACCAACTGTCATAGTCAAGAACGATAGTTGATTCTTCGCTGTAAACAGATGACTTATCTGCAAATTGAAATGACTTTGGATCAGGATTATCTGTTTTAACAAAGAAATACTCATTAAATGGTTCGAGAATCGGTGTAATTGTGTAAGTATAGTCGGTAACACCAAGCTCTCTGCCAGAAGTCATGTCTGTTTGGCTGTTTGAGCTTGACTCGGGAGCAGAAGCCGCCGATGCTTCCGAGTATATTCTATCACTTTCAACGATAGAGACCATTTTCTCCTCGGAATCAGACTCAATTGCAGGTTCAGAGGTAACTGTTGATTGACCAGCACGAGTATACTCAATTCCATGTGAATCCAATACTTCTGCGATCTGTTCAATATTAATTGCAAAACTGTAGTCGTCATCATTGTATCTGTTTACACCGATTACAGCACCGTTCTCATCAATAAGCGGTCCACCTAAATTACCTTCTGTGATAGATGCACCGTGCTGAATATAATCAACTCCATCTATCTTTGTGTTCTTGATAACCTTACCATCAGTAATTGCGACATCCTTGCTTGTGTAGATATTCGGGTTCTGATGATATACAGCAGATGTTGGGAAACCAAGAGCATAAACAATCTGTGTAGATTCAACATTATCACAGAAACCAATAGAAACAGGAACTCTTGAGGGAATTGACTCGTTAAACTGTACGATTGCAAAATCGGATGTTTCACTGAAATTCTTGACTGTTGCTGGAATTGTAACATCACCTCCAGCTACAATTTCAATGGAGAAATTGTTTTTGTCATAGCTACTGCCAATCAGTTCTTTTGTGAAAGAT
>CACYEJ010000417.1 GCA_902773395.1 uncultured Ruminococcus sp. | reverse complement strand
TCAGCCATTTTGTGCATTGAGTCGGAGAACATACCGGATTCCTCACCTACACGAACCATTGATACGAGAATTGAATCGAATACATCATAATGGCTCATAGATACATTAATAGGAGTACCAATCTTTACATCTTCGATAACCTGGTTTAAACAGTCCTTCATAAAGATATTGGAAATAACGTCTCTTGAAAGCTCCAACGCTCTAAGAATACTAACGCCTGCGTCAGTAAGAGTTGACATGATGTTACAGAAACGAGCAATATAGTTATTTCTCATAACGTCACCGATAATCGGAATCTTCAAAAGGAACTCAGCAAGCCACATTGCAAAGCCCTCATTATATTTAAGAAGCGCCCTAAAGCCAAATACAATACCTACTGTTATAATAGCAAGCAGCCACCAATAATCAATCATGAAGTCTGAGAACGCCATTACCGCTTTTGAAATAGCCGGCAAGTCAGAACCGAATGCAAGGAATACGCTTGCGAACGAAGGCAATACGAACATTGACATTACGATGATCATTGCAATGGTCAAAACAACAAGGAACAACGGATACATCATCGCACTCTTGATTTTACTGGACAAAGTAAGCTCTCTGTGCAGGATATCGGCAGCATTATCAAACGCCATATCAAGACGTCCGTTTGCCTCACCGGCTGCAACAAGGCTGATTACGATTTCAGGGAATGTTTTAAAAGAACCAAGCGACTGTGAAAGCGGAACACCGTTGTACAACTCTGTGCTGACAATAGTGAGAATTTTCTTCATCTGCTTATCAGCCTCAGTATCTAGGAGCACTTCCATCGCCATTGAAAGTGAAATACCTGATTTCATCATGATACCCATCTGGTGCATAGTTGTCAAAACTTTTTTCTTAGGAAGAACAACATCATGGATATCCTTGGCGTTCATATCTCTCTGATACCATGGCAAATTTTCCTGATTATCAACGCCGTCTTTATACTCACTGATTTCTAGCGCCGTCATACCTCTGTCGGCAAGCACTCTTTTAACGTCCTCACGGCTGTCGGCAGTTATCTCACTTCTGTACTTTTTGCCTTTACCGTCAATAGCAAGATATGAAAATTTCAAAGTACGTCACCTCATCTCCGATTATTCATAGCGCCACCGCCATATGGTGGTCTCATACCGCCAGCCATGCCGGGCATACCCATACCGGGCTGCGGCTGGTCAGCGTCGCTAACTTCAAAGCTATACTCTCTTGCAGTCTGCTGGCTGATATAACCTCTGTCAAGAAGCATCTGAATACTCTTGTTTCTTGTAATCATACCAAGACCCTTACTTGTTTCAATAACCTGCTCAATCATAGCAATCTTATTTTCACGAATAAGGTTAGAAATAGCGCTGTTTACGAACATGATTTCAAATGCGCCGATACGTCCGGGGATATCGCTTCTTGGAAGAAGTCTCTGCGAAACAACGCATTTGAGTGATGTTGAAATCTGACCGAGCGCCTGACGCTGCTGAGCGGCAGGGAACATATCAACAAGACGGTCGATTGTTTTTGCAGCGCCCTCTGTATGAAGTGTGGAGAATACCAAGTGACCTGTCTCGGCTGCTGACAAAGCGATTGATACTGACTCAAAGTCACGAATCTCACCGATCTGAATAATATCCGGGTCTTCACGAAGTACGGCGCGAAGAGCTGTATGATAAGAGCGGCTGTCAGGACCAATTTCTCTCTGGTTGATTACGCAGCCAATCGGGCGGTGAAGATACTCAACCGGGTCCTCAATTGTTACAATGTTAAGATTTCTCTCTCTGTTGATCTGATGAACGATCGCAGCAAGTGTTGTAGATTTACCGGAACCGGTAGGACCTGTAACGAGAACCAAGCCCTCTTTCAGCTCAAGAATCTTTGCGATTGAAGCAGGAAGATTCAACTTATCAAGCTCAGGCGTGGTTTCGTTGATAACTCTCATTACGAGAGAAGCGCCGTTTCTGGTTCTGAAAGCATTAATTCTAAAACGGCTGCAGCCTTCAATTGTAGCCGCACCGTCGACGTCGCAGGTTTCCATAAAGGTATCAAATCTTTCCTTATTAAGAACCTGGCTAATCATATATGTAACGTCCTCATCAGTAAGAGGATCGCCTTCCCAGTATCTCATCTGACCATGAAGACGATATGCAGGACAGTTACCGGCTGACATATGGATATCGGAGCAGCCGGCTTCAACTGCTTCCTTAACCATTGCAATAAAATCCATCAGTAATTTCCCCCATTCAGGTGATTTTAAGAAATGTCTGCCGCTGTACAATAATGCCACGCTAACAAAGCCGCAGCAATATTGTACAATACGTTCACACGGCAGACTGTTTTATTTAACCTACTTATGATTATACCACAAGCCTCACAAATTTACAACAATAAATTTATGTTTTTTAATATTTTTTCGTACAATTTTAAGCTTTACTCGCAAGCGTCAGAATTTAGCACTTTTCTTTCTTAGTTCGGCAATTCGCAAGCTCTTGCCTGTTTTGTTCTAGGCGGAAG
>CACYEJ010000416.1 GCA_902773395.1 uncultured Ruminococcus sp. | reverse complement strand
GTCCTTAACAGCATAAGGGGAGAATACGGCGTACTTAATTGTCTTGTCGATATGGAGGACGGTGCTTCTGCCGGAGAGCTGGGAAAAAAGCTGCATGTTGTCCCCGGCAGAATCGCTGATATTTTAAATAGTCTGGAGCAGAAAGAATTGATTATCCGCACAAGAAGTGAAACCGATCGGCGAGTTGTAAAAGCAAAAATTACCGACAAAGGAAGGCAGGCTTCTCTTGAAAAACGTACCGAAATTCATAATGCGTATAAGGGTCTTTTTCAAATACTGGGCGAAAATGATGTAAGAGAATTGATAAGACTTCTTAAAATAGTATTATCTTACTACCCTGATGAAAAATAGTAAAAAATATTTTATTTCTTTGTAAGATTTGCCTATTGAAAAAGCAGTTTTTATGTTGTAAAATTATTTCGTGATGTGAAATGTTCATATCACGAAATTTCCTTTTCATAGGAAGAATTTAACAAAAAAATACGGAAGAGATATTTTTACAGAAAGGTGATTGTTATGCAAAAGAACATCGGCGGTATTATTCGTGAATGTTATCCGCTTACCCCTGCGCAGTTAGTACACATCTACACTTTGAATTACAGTCCGACTCAAGAGATAGTAAATATCGGTACAGGTCAGTATCTTCAGACTAAGCTCAATGTTGCGGCTCTTCGTGAAGCTCTTAACCGTGCTGTTGAAAGATGCGAGTCGATGAGAATGAGAATTTGGAAAGATCCCGAAACTGGTGAACTCTGGCAGTATATCGAGCCTTATCAGAACGAGTTTTTCGAGTACTATGATTTCTCCGAATGGCAGGAGGAAAAGGTAACAGAGGTCCTTACTAAGTGGACTTCTCAGCCTTTTGATACCTTTGGAGGAAAGCTTTCCCGAATTGTTATTGTATCTCTTCCTAATGGATATAACGGCTACTACTTCAACGTTCATCATTCTTGCATGGATTCCAGTTCCGTAATCGCTTTTGCAAAGGACGTTATGGAGATATACAGCAGCCTCTTGTACGGATTGCCTTACCCAAAGCCGATGACTTCTTTCATTGATTCTGTTAAAAAGGATCTTGAATATGAGGGCAGCCGCAAACAGAAAAGAGATGAAGAATTCTGGCATAAGCAGCTTTCTATGCCTGAGCCAATGTATACCGACTACAGAGGTATTGAAAGAATTGAGCAGTTCAGAAAAGAAAGCGGAAATCCAAATCAGAGATGGGGCTTGCTCACAACATCTAACGGTGACGGTGCTACTATCACTTATGAGCTTGATGTTGAATCAACACAGAAGATTCTTGATTTTGCTCACGAACACGATTTGCCTGTTAGTGCAGTAATCCTTCATGCAATCAGAACAGTTCTCTCAAAGTTCAACAACGAAGAAACAGATATCACTATCAGAGATTTTGTCAGCAGACGTTCAACGGTTCTCAATAAGAAGTGCGGCGGTGTTAGAATGCACTGCTTCCCACTCAGAACTATCATGTCAAATGATACCACTGTGCTTGAATCTATGCAGATCATCAAAAAGGCACAGGAAGAGCTGTTTATTCACGCAGATTATTCAACGCTCAAGTATATGGCTGAAACAAGAGAACGTTACGGCGTAGGACCGGGCGGCAGCTATCACAGCGTGAACTTTACATATCAGCCCGCAACGCTCAACAGTGTTGTCGAGAGCCTAAAAGGTATAGGTTTCAAGAGCAGATGGTACAGCAGCGGTAAGCAGCCGCAGCCAATGTATATTACAGCTATGCACAGACCTGGTGACGGTGGACTGAACTTCTTCTTCGGCTATCAGACAGACTGCGCAACACCTGAGGAAATTGAATTCCTTTACTACTTTACAGGAAGAGTATTGTTCCGCAGCATTGAAAATCCGGATAAGACAATTAAAGAAATTATTGATATGACGTAATTGAGAGGTGCTTATTATGTTTGAGAAGATGAAAGAGATCATTTGCGAGTACGTTGAGGTTGAGCCTGAGCAGATTACAAAGGAGTCACGCTTTATTGAGGATCTTGGTTTTAACTCCTATGACGTTATGTGCATGATGGGCGATACAGAAGAGAATTTCGACATTGAGATAGAGCAGGAGGAAGCAGTTAAGTGTAAGACTGTTGGAGATTTCCTTGATTATCTCGGAGGTTTGGTAAATGAGTAATCTTAATACTATCAAAGATCTTGTTTACAGAAGTGACGAGCTGTTTAAAGACGATGTGTTTCTCAGAGAGTACAAGAAGAAAAAGTTTTACGATGTGAGCTTTTCGCAGTTCAGAAAATCGTGCGACAGTCTTGCTGTTTGGATTCAGAAGCAGTTTTCTTCCAAAACTCACCTTGCAGTTATCGGCAGTACTTCCGTAGAATATCTTACAGCATGGTTCGGTATCCAGTGCAGCGGCAATGTATCCGTTCCGATAGATACTACAAACAATATTGATAAGATTGCCGATGAGATAAAGCGTTCCGACAGCGAGGTAGTTTTCCTTGACGATAAGCACATTTCAGATATACCAATGTTCAAAGAGGTATGCCCAGCTGTAAAGTATTATGTTCACATCAATAAGAAGTATGATGATATTCTTTTCTTGGGTGACATCTTGGAAGAGTACGCCGGTCAGACTCCCGTTGGAGATATAAACGAGGAAGATGTTGCAGCTATCCTCTTTACATCGGGTACAACAGGCGTTAGCAAGGGTGTAATGCTTACTCATGCAAATCTTATAGATAACACAACATGTTATACTGATGAGGATTACAGAGGAAAAAAATTGCTCTCCGTTCTTCCAATACATCATGTATATTGCCTTACATGTGATATTCTCTGCTCACTTTATAACGGTGCAACAGTTTGTATTAACGATTCTCTTATGCACATAGTTCGCAATCTTTCAGCGTTTAAACCGAATATTGCAACATTTGTTCCGATGATTGCCGCAACTATTCTCAATAAAATGCAGCTTGCAGCGGAGAAGAATCCGGATAAGATTGAAATCGGAAAACAGGTATTTGGTGAGGATTTTGATATTCTGTATTCGGGCGGCGCATATCTCAGCCCTGATATTGTAAACGGTTACAAGGAATTTGGTATTGAAATTGCACAGGGCTACGGAATGACAGAGTGTTCTCCGAGAATATGCAACGGTATCAGGAATTGCCCAAAGCCTGATTCTGTAGGAAAAATAGTAGACGGCTGCGAAGTGAAAATAGTTGACGGTGAGATCTGGGTAAAGAGTAAATCGGTAATGAAGGGCTACTACAAGAACCCCGAAGAAACCGCAAAATCGCTTACCCCTGACGGTTGGCTGATGACAGGCGATTTGGGCTGTAAAGATGATGACGGTTATCTTTACATCACAGGCAGAAAGAAAAACCTGATTATTCTTTCGAACGGAGAGAATGTTTCACCTGAGGAGCTGGAGAACCAGTTTGCTACGTTTATACCAATTAAAGAAATGGTAGTATATGCTGACGGCAGCATTATTACTGCTCAAATATACCCCGATCCTGAATATATATCAGATGATATCCAAGCTGAAATACAGGCTAAGGTTGACGAGGTAAACGAAACCTTCCCACCGGCAAAGAGAATTGTAAAGGTTATTTTCAGAGATAAGGAGTTTGTAAAAACAGCTTCAAAGAAAATAATCAGAGCAAAAATAAACGAATAAACAAAACAAGAAATAACAAACAACGATATAATAACCGCAGTGACAAGAAGCCTGTTCTGCGGTTATTGCTTGTTGTATAAGGGAGATTTTTATATTGAGCTATTTTAAATTGAAAAGCGGCGAAAAGCTTTATTATGAGGACATAGGCAGCGGCAAGAATACCGTTGTAATGCTGCACGGCTGGACAAGTTCGCATTACGTATATACAGAGCCGGCTAAAATTATAAGTGAAAAGTCAAGGTGTATAATTTACGACCATAGGGGACATGGCAAAAGTAAGTCTGCAAATAAAGTGCAAGCTACAATGGAAACACTTGCAGAAGATTTGAACGAACTTATTATAGGTCTTGACCTGAAAAACATTACTCTTGTAGGCTGGTCAATGGGAGCAGGGGCAGTACTGAATTACGTAAAGCTTTT
>CACYEJ010000415.1 GCA_902773395.1 uncultured Ruminococcus sp. | reverse complement strand
TCACGAAAAAATTCTCCAAACATTGGGATTGATTCCATAACAGAAACACTAACACTCAAAATAATCAATTTACTATGTATAGTCTAATCCATTGGGAAAGTTCTATTTAAATTAATTGAAGTTCAAAAACAGAAAGGAGAACACCAACAAAGTGCGTACAGTATCGCTTGCACCGATTATTGCGGTATTCTCCTTTGCAGGTTAGTTTAATATTCTGTTTTTAGGGTTGTGAAATTCACAGTTTGAGAAGAATTTAAATTAGTCAACTGTCCATTCAATATCAGCAATCTCAGGAGTATCCTGTGCAGCTGCATGTGCACCTACGCCGTTTGCCGAAGCCGTAGCAAACTCACCGCCAGCTTCAACAGGTGTTGTCATCTCATTGCCGTTCTCGCCCACTGTAACCTGAACAGATTCAAGAAGTACATTGAGGTCGAAGTCAAACGCAAGATAAGCTTCTTTCTTAGTATCAGAAGAAAGTGTTACGCTGTCAACGAGTCTTGCAGTGGTATCGCCTTCTTCAAGGTCATTGGTATAGTAGAATGTAGCCTTGTTATAAGCATCTGCACCTGTTCCCCATGTTTTTGTAATTGCTGTCCATGTTTCACCGGTTGTTCCGATATTTGCAAGTGCAATATCAATCACGATATCGTCTTTTGTGTCACCAGCAGTACCACCATTGTAAGAAGCTGTGAGCTTTTCAGAACCAGCAGTTGAATTATCATAAGTCCATTTCAAAGTACTGTTCTCTACAACAGTCTCCGAAGCAGTATACAGCTTAATCTTATCCATATCAAGCGTATATGTCAAAGGCTCAGCCTGCGGACTTGTTTTCGTTCCAACGGTTACAGCACCAACAGGGAGCGTGTAATCGGAGTTGCCAGCTGTGTCGTTACAAAGTGCAAAGAAGTTCGTACCATCAAATACATATCCACTATACTCATAAGTATCCGCTGTATTAGCAGTTCCAAGCTCAACATTTCTACGGAAAATGTACAGCCCCGGTGTTAAAGGGGTAAACGTGTCAGCGTCGATTACACAGTTTGCCTCAACATTAAGTTCGGCACTTGTACCACTTGTAGTATTTTTAGAGCCAATAACTGAACCCGCAGCAACAACTTGTTTTTCACCATATTTGTTAGTGATTTCAGTCTGCTGCTCAGTCGTATAAGTCCAAACCGCTCCATTTGGAGCAGAAACAAGATAACCGCCCGCCTGAACGGACTTTACTTCACTGTAATCGTCATCATCAGTATTCGTATTTGTGCCATTCAGTTTTGCATTTGCTCTTTCTGTTGTACTTAACAACTTGTAATAATTATTGTCATCTTTATAGCCAAAACCAATGTCTTTCATTTTATCGCCATCAGTTGTGGCTGTAAAGCCAAGACCTGTTGTGCTATATTTGTCAGTTGGAACAGCAGTAGAAGAATCTACCGGAAGTTTCTTCATAACACTCATTTCGCCTTCGAACCACATTCTAACAAACGCATCAACATTGCCTGTGTTTACAGCACCAACATCCTTATTGATTGCCTGACCCGGAATCCAATTCTCCGGTGACTGGAAATCCTCGGCAATCGTTACGCCATAATCAGCCGTTGCACTTAGTCTGTTGGTTACTTCATCTTTCGAACTAAACCAAGCAAATGAAGTTCGAACAAATATACTGCTATCCCCATTTTAGCCCGATTTCATGCGGTATTTTTGGGTTATTATTTTCAAAAAGTCGCTTAAATCTCGACAACTGATTTTTGCTTATCTGTAATAATACATTATTTCTTCCTTTTTGTCAACCCTTTTATCAAAAAAATCTGTTAATTTTGTATAGTTTTTTGGTACCAATTTTGAACATTTTATTCTTGCAAATAGTTTTATATCTGCTTATATATATCAGATATAAGCACATCACTCAATGTATTCCTTATCTTGCAAAATAAAAATAGTGCGTCCCGAGTCAAGCCATTTCCCTGCTCAATTCAGAACGCACTCTTACTAACCACAATTATTTATGGATTTCCTGAACAACACTAAACCCACCTCGAAAAGTTATGGTTATTTTGCTCTTGCTTGTCGCCTCTACTAATACACCCAAACAATCTGAAAATTACAGGCGGATAAGTGTCAGTATTATGATGAAAAAAGCTCACAAGGTTCAGCGTTATGCTTTACCTTGTGAGCTTGTTGGTATTTCTGTTAAGTTATATTATGCCTTTTTGACCTTGCATTGTTTCTGATAGAAAGCTATGCCATATTTATATACAGCTTCTTCTCGGAACGGGAATGTGTATTCTCTTTCTGAGATCTGCCTAACAGCTTCATCGCATTTTCTATCCATTTCTTTTAAAGATTTTGCGGATTTAAATTCAAATATAGCGACTCGTGCCATTCGGGGATTTTTAAGAATAACATCTGCTCTTCCTGTACCAACTTCTCTGTTAGATTCCACCTTTACGCCCTTTACACCGGACATTAGTCCCGCAAGAAAGGCGTGGTAAAAATCCTCCTTATAGTCATGGTAGCTGATTGTATCTCCTAAAAATTTGCTGATCTCGGAAGTCAATTTATCTGCATCACCGCTCCAAACGGCTCTAAAAAGTCCTTCTCTATCCTCTCCGAGAATTTTTTCCTCAAACCATACAGCTATTGTTTTCTCAAAAAGAATACGGATCTCTTTGTTCGGGATTCTCAGCTTAAAAGGCAACGCATATAATTCCGTTACTTCATCGGGATCGTTTGTTGTTATTTCAGGCAGCGACCCCGGAACAATGGTAAGATAGCCTGTCATATACAACACAGACCACAAATTGGTTTCACTATCAATAAGCTCTGCATATGTGATATTGGGATTGATATTCTTTTCTACGATCCCGCCTTCGAGTAAAGTTTCAAACTCCTCCGAAACATCAAAATTGCTCTGTAAAAAGCGTTTTATTACTTCGTTACCGCTGGTGTTCGCCCAATAATTCACAGGCGGTGAATTCGGATTCTTTTGTAACGCATCAACATAATTCAGCACATCCCAGGGGCAATAGACTTCTCTGTTTCCGAAAACATATCCATCATACCATTTTTTGAATATTGGCTGTCTATCGATAAGCCCTGTGGCTGTCAGCAGCTTATTCATCTCTTCATTTGTAAAACCGAAGCATTCTGCATAGTCCGTATCTACAATTGTTTTTATCGCCGGATTGTTAAGCCCTGTAAATATGCTCTCCTCTGCAATTCTTAAGCAGCCTGTCAAAACGGCTATTTTGATATAGGTATTATCCTTCAACGCCTTGTTATACATAGACCGCATAATATCGGTAATATCTCTGTAGTAATCGTTGGC
>CACYEJ010000414.1 GCA_902773395.1 uncultured Ruminococcus sp. | reverse complement strand
GAGTGTCGGAAGAAAAAATACTTAGTAAATATCCAAAGGATATTTATGATAAAGCGCTTAAACTCATTGAGCAGGAAGAAAAAGAACTCAAGGAAATGTAAGGAATAATACAGATAATCCCATAACCATCCGCATAATTGTGCGGTAGGTTATGGGGTTTCTTTTTATAGCCGTTGAAACATATCCAAAGCGTACTCTTTTATGTCGCAGGGATTCACCATATTATATTTAGCTTTTACAGTAACGAAATAGTCTCCTATGAGCTTTTTTTCTATTATCTGATCAGATGATTCGCATACGTGATCATTTCTGTGGGTGATGAGCCACGGTGTTTCGTTACAGGTGAGACGAGAAAGCACGTTTCCGCTGAAGCAGCAAATAGTGTTGATTACACTGTCATATATAACTTTTTCTTCTGTTGAAAACTGTGAATAATCAAAGCTGGCTGTTTCTGTTGTGGGTTTGAAAGTGTAATCTTTGCATTTGAAGTACAAATCTTTGTAAATCGGACCATGGAGAGTAGCCATACAATCTTCTTCAAATAGGAATTTTTTGTAAAAGGCATAGTAAAAGCCCTGGATATAGTAGAGTGCTTTTTGTATAGCAAGAGGTGTGATGTCTCCGCATTTATAAAGGATATACTGAGTAACTGTTTCTATTTTAGTGCCGGGAGACGTGTTATTTGATAGCAGCGTCTTAACAGCCTTTAGGCTTTTGGCGTAGGCAGTCAGGGATTTCAGATTATTTTTATTTGTTTCCAATAATAATGAATAATATTCAGGATCATTATATATATGTATAAGGATGTCTGAGTATTGTCTGGTCGGTACGTCTCCGTCACAGTAACGTGTATATGTTTGTTCGCCCCAACCTAATAAGAGAGAAAGTGGTCGTTTGCCTATTTTATATTTCTTTGGAATTTCACGAACCTGATCAAGTGAAATAAGACCATTACTTTGGCGATATACGTCGTAGAGAGCCTGTAAATTGTAATCAGAAATTTCAGGAACATAAATCGGAGCTCCACAATTTGAACAAAATGCTTTTTTGCCCGTATATGTATATTCCTTGTCTCTAATCTTATCTGTCATTGAAACGTTCTCTACAGTAAAATTCACGTCGTTTCTACATTCATCACAAAAAACTGTTTTTAATTTCATGGTCGCTCACTCCTTGTATTACTTATCTGAAAAGGTAATCAATGGGTTTATTTTTCTTGTGAAATGAAATAACGACCACCCTGTTTCCAGATGGCATATCAATACACACGTCGATCACCTCCTGATTCTCTGGAATAGTCATATTCAGATTAGTAAAAGTATTGATCGCAATGATTTTGACAATGTCCTCAAAAATTTATGTTGTTTTTTTTCTTTGACAAGTTATCATACTTTCATTGTTAGTATAGCAAAAAAGAAGGAACGAAGAAAAATAAATGATAGTTCAACAAAATACACCAATGCGCCATAAAGAGAAAAAATCTCCAAATAAGACGTTGTTCATTGACTGAAGCTACAAAAGAAAGTATACTTTATCTAGCGTTTATTTATCCGTAGATAGAAGGAGTGTGACTTTTATGTTGACGAAAATAGTAGTAGGGAACTTTAAATCGTTTGACAAAGAAGCAGAACTTACAATGATTTCATCAACTAAAATTCGATCGAAGGTAGATCATCGTGTGAAAGTTGGTAGTTCTACTCGATTGTTAAAACATTCGGTAATTTACGGTGCTAATGCCTCTGGAAAAAGTAATTTGATAGAGTTTTTTAAATTTTTTAGGTTTACGATAGAAAATGGTTTACCGGTCACAAGCTCTAAATTATTTTGTAAAAATAAAAAAGAAAATGAAAACAGAGATAGTACATTTGAAATTCAAATGGAAATTAATGGAAAATTTTTTGCATATGGATTTACAGCAATATTAGCAGAACGATGTATAACAGGTGAATGGTTATATGAATTGTATCAAAATGGTTCTGCTAGAAGAATATTTGAGAGGGAGAGTAAGTCTAAACCATTATTAGATGATTCTGTTAGGTTGACAGATGAAGAAAAGACAAGATTCAAAACCTATTCTGATGATTTTGAAGATAATATTGTTGATCTGTTTTTGACTGAAATGAATCGTGGAAAAAAAATAAGCCATGATTCAAATTTAAAAGTATTCAATCTGATTTTTAATTGGATTAAGACAAATATAGTTGTGGTAACTCCTAATACACCAGTTACAGATTTTAAGTATTATTATGAAGAGGACTCATTAGATCTCATTAATAAGTTGATTTCAATATTTGATACAGGTGTTACGAACGTACGAATCGAGGAAATAGATTTAAACGAATTATCAAAGATGTTGCCTAAACCGATTCTTGATGATGTTTTGGAACAAATTAAGAAGAATATTGACGAGGTTGGTAAGGGGACATATAGAATGTCCGGTAGATCTGATACTATGTTTTTTAATATCGAAGGAAAGTACAATGATGATCCAAGGATTACTACTATTAAGCTAAAACACGGAAAATCTCCTTTTGATTTTGACTTTGAAGATGAGTCAGATGGAACGAGAAGACTGTTTGATCTGTTAGATATGCTTTTAATAAAGGAAGATGATGTTGTGTATGTAGTAGATGAGTTAGAAAGAAGTCTACATCCAAAGCTTACAGAACATTTTTTACGGTTGTTTAGTGAAAAGCATAAAGATCATAAAATACAACTTATTTTTACAACACATGAATCGTCTATTATGGATCAGGAATTGTTTCGACGAGATGAAATTTGGTTTATAGAGAGAG
>CACYEJ010000413.1 GCA_902773395.1 uncultured Ruminococcus sp. | reverse complement strand
TATTTTAACAGAGTTACACCCAATCATATAATTTTCCAATTAGTAAACTGAGTTTTTCCTCTGAAAATCAATTGTAATTTTTTACGGAGTGGGGTTCATAAAGTGAAAAACGTATTTTTTATTTACAGTATGGTAAATTATATGTATGAATATAATAATCTATTATTAACATTATATAATCTTTTCATATAGTTCCTTAACCTGCCTACTCACACGGGCAATATCAAATTTCTCTACAGCATAATCAAATGCTGCTGCGGTCATCTTCGGAGCAATCGACTGATGTGTAATCACATATTCTATCTTATCTGCCAAAGCCTGTGCATCTTTGCACTGGTACAAAAATCCGGTTTCGCCGTCTTTTATAAGATAAGGCGTACAGCCGGCATCTGCACCAACAATTACAGCCCGTGACAGCATACCCTCAACCGTTACACGTCCAAACGCTTCATTCCATGAGCATATTAGTTGAATATCACATTCTTTTCTATACGGCGTCATATCAGACTGAAACGGGACAAATTCCACCCACTGGGAGAGCTTTTTCTCTGTAACGTAGTCTTTCAATTTTTCTTCAAAGCCGTCCGGTGTACCCTGTCCAATAATCTTCAACAAAAGATTCGGGTACTTATCCTTCAAAATCTCGACTGCTTCAATAGCTTCCTTTTGACCCTTTGTATCTATAATTCTGCCAGCAATCATAAGATGTATTTTATCATCACTGAACAGCTTCTTATTGTCAATCTTATACAAATCTATCGGCACACCATTGTATATAACATCAGCATCTCTTCCGGCAAACTCAGAAAATTTCTTTGCAATAATATCAGATATCGCTATCAGATGCTTTGCTTCTCTCATAAGCTTAGCCGCTTTCTTTTTATCATAGAAAGTGATGTGATGATCCTCCTCCATGAAATCCCTCATATGCCACACATGAGGGATATTCATCGCAGAAGCTATTTGTGCCCCAAATCCAAACGACAAGTTATTGCTATGAATAACCTGAACATTTTCTTTCTTTAAAATACTAATTGTCTTGGGATAAAGAGAATAATTAATACATTCCTTGACAACGTGATTAAATCTCTTCTTGAATGTTTTCTTTCGTCTTGCACTGTGAACCCACTGGCGATACGGAATAATATAATACTTTGTTCCCCATTTCTTCAAATCCTCTTCTATAGGACCCTTTGTAGGAAGAATGACTATAGGAGTAACACCAATGTTCTTAAGTGCATTAGTAAGATCTATCATAGAACGGCTGGAGCCGGTAAGATTCGCTGCGTGTGCAAAAAAAGCTGCTTTAATATTATTCATTGTAAACACCCTTTAATCCTTATTATCGACAATTTCAGAAATTCTTTTAGCAACCGTTTCTGTTGCTTTTCCCTGTTCGAAGTTTCCAATCTGCTTGTGATAAGCTGCAACTGAGTTCTTATAATTCGAAACATCAAATTTGCTTATCAAACTGCAAAGCTCATCATTATCGACTGCCATAGGAAACGGAAGAGTTTTCATATCAACGTAAAAACCTCTCTCTCCTTCGTATTCCTTTATGTCCGGCGTATACAAAAATACCGGTTTAAAAGCAAGAGAAAAATCCCACATTGACGATGAATAATCGGTAATAAGAATATCGCTGGCAAAAAGCAGCTCTGCCATATCCGGATAGCCGGATACATTTACAACATTTTTCACCTTATTTGTATTAAGTTTAAGCATTGGGTGTGCTCTGAACAATATTGCCCACTCGCCGCCGAATTTATCACATAATGCTTTGTGTAAAAGCTCGTAATCTAGGTTTGTTTCTGTATCCTTAAAATCTCCTCTGAATGTTGGTGCAAAAAGAAGGATTTTTGTATCTGCCGAAAGCTTACAAAAGCTTCTGACTTTTTCCTGAACATCTTTATTCTGCGGCTGAAACAATATATCGTTTCTTGGTATTCCACAATTTAGCACTTCTCCAAAATATTTAAAAGTATTTTGAAGTACCTCTTTTGTATAAAACTCATTGTGTGAAAGGCAGATTGAGCAAACATCGAAGCTGCTTCCCTTTGAGAAGGTTGAGGAGTCTGTTATCATTTTATAAGGCATACCATGCCAAATATTAATAACATTCTGGTTCTTTCTCAAAGGTAAATATCTTTCCGGCAAAATATTGATTAAAAGGATTTTGCTGGTTAATGAAACAAAACAAAACTTCAATGTATGCTTTTTTACTATTTCTAATTCATCATAATCGGGTATATCGCTGCACTTGTCGGTCTTGCTGACCCAATACAGCTTATATTTACCTTGTGCTGTAGAGTGAAGATAATCAACAACATATTTGCAGCTATCGGAGTATGCTGTCCCGTCAAAGCTTTGCACCACTATGGCGTTATTCTTCAATGGGAAAAGCCAAAAGATATGCAAAAATACCCTTAACATTTTCTTAAAAAATCTTTTCATATTAATCTTTAACCTCTGCTTAGTAATACTTGATCTTAATTATCAAATTATTTGTGATTCAAGTCATTCTTAATTTGTGTGCTGCTGACCTCCGGCGTTCTGGGCAGATATACAACCTCTACTCCCTCTTCTTTCAGGAAGTCAAATTTTCCCTTCCAATCATCGCCCATAACAAACGTATCAATATGATACTCATGAACATCGCTTCTCTTCTGTTCCCAATTTTCTTCGGGAATAACCAAATCTACATAACGAATAGATTCAAGGAGCATCTTTCTTTGTTCATACGAAAAATAGCACTTTTTGTTCTTCTCTCTTAGATTAAATTCATCAGAAGAAAGAACCACAACCAAATAATCGCCTAAAGCCTTAGCTCGGCGGAGCAGATTAATATGACCGTAATGAAGTAAATCAAATGTACCGTAAGTAATAACTCTTTTCATGATATTCAAAATCCTCTCTTTTTTACATGATATTATTAAAAGTAAACAAGAGTTGTTCCGATATACTGTCCGGCAGCCGTTAGAACAAATTGCTGCCGATAAATAATTATTACCTGTTCATAAAAACTATATAAGTATTAAAATCTCTAATAGCCAATGTTTTTTGCCATATTGTTTAATATGTCTAAATTAATGCTCAAATACAAGAATTAATATTTACATTATATAGTTATATTATAAAACATGACTTAAAAAAAGTCAAGGTAAAATAAATTTTTTATACATTAAGATACAACTCTTTTTAACAACTAAAAAAGCCGTGATAAGAAGTTGCTGTTGTATTTTCCAAAAAGAAGATATAAAGCAAACTAATTATACACGGCAGACTTACTCACAGCAATCTAAGCAATCCGGAGAAGTACTAAAACAAACGTCCTTCTCAACACAGAACGCAAAATTACTATCTCTTAAACCTCAACACATCATATGCTTTCTGAGGATTATTATTAATCCGACAAGCCATTGATTGCTATAAGTAAGTTGAATTATATATTATGAGTTACAACAGAATGTGCTTTTACAATTGTATCTTCGGAAATCACAACCGGTCCAAATACTGAAGCGTTAGTATAAATCTTTACATTCTTTTTTATGAGCGGCTGAGAAATTACCGTTCCGTCATCAAGCTCCTGAGTACGGTTGTTATTTCCGCCAAGTGTAACGCCTTGATAAACCATTAGTCTGCCTTCTGATTTAACCTCCTTGCCGATTACCGTTCCCAATCCGTGAACCAAAACAAAACCGCCTGCCAAATCAGCACGATAATCAATATCAACGTGAAATAACATTCTATTTATATACCAAATTATTTTACTAATCACGGATAAGTGAATCTTGTAAAATAAATTAGACAGCCGAAACAAGCATACACTATGAAAACAGGGATTAAAAAATAATGTTGAAAACTTCTTTCCTATTCCGCCCTTTGAACAAAAAGCCTGATAGTCCTTTACAATTCGCATACACACACTCCCTATTAAGACAGATATATTGTTCTGAGCTTGTTTGCTTCTTCAACAATATCAAAGCCGTGTTCAGCAACATCTTTTTGGGCGTTGATATTTCGAGATGACAGTACATTTTTCATTCGAAGAATTTCCTCAGCCCAGCTCTTAGCACCGTCTGCCAACGATTTATAATGCGTAGTTTTACAGCATTTCGCATCAGTTGTTACAGTATCGGAAACAAGCAGCGGAAGTCCTGCTGCCTGTGCTTCCAGCATTACTACCGGCAAGCCCTCCCATAATGACGGAAGAACAAAGATATCCATTGCCTGATACAGTCTTTGGGGATCGCTTCTTCTGCCTGCATAGATTACATAATCTGTTAAACCCAGTGATTTCACCTTTTCCTTTATCTCTACAAGCTTTGGACCGTCACTGACCAGCAATAGCTTACAGTTTGAGTACATCTTATGCAGCTCGGAAAAAATATCTATCAGAAAGGTATGGTTCTTCTGCTCGTGAAAATGACCAATATTCCCAACCACAAACTCCACATCAATGCCAAGCTCTTTTCTGCACTCGCTGCGTACCTGAGGATCATATGCAAATCTGTCAAGCTTAACTGCGTTATTCATCACAGTATATTTACTATTTCCATAGAGCCACTTTCCAGATGCTTTTGAGCAAGACAGTAAATCTGTAGAGGTTGATTTCATTAATGGAATAAGCATTTTGTTTACAACAGGGTGATTACAAGTTGTATTATGACAATGCACAATAATCTTCTTAATCTTATAACGCTTTGCAAGTACGGTTTCAATAGACATTGTGCCGCTGTTACCGTGAATGTGAATAATATCATAACCGCCGTCTGCTAATATCTTATTAAGAGCAGCAATGTAACCCTTTACGTCTTTTTTTCGCTTAGGTGTGATGATGATATTTCCAAGCACCTCAAAGCTTTTTTTGAGTTCAGGGCTCATTCCCTCAAAGGCAATAAAATCTATTTGCATACCGGAACGATCCATATTACTTATAAAATTATAAATTACCGATGTGATTCCCTCATAGTGAAGTCCCAGTGTATTTACAATCAAAACCTTTTTCAAATACTCACCCTCTTCCAAGTATTTTTTTTATTTTCCTTTTTATATCATATTTTAAGAAAAGCTTTTTTAACTCTTTTTCATTATATTTATCGTCTGTCGTAAGAACAGGATTTATATTCAGCTTTCTGTCCTTGACACGTTTTACATAATCAGGAGAAGTATACTCAACTGTGCTGATATCCTCTAACACACTATCATCTTTACACGGCAGAATTACCGATTTCTGCGAGGCTCTGTCATATTTTATCAGATAGTTTTCTGTTGAATGCTCTGATATATCATAAACAATCATCGCACCATAGTCCGATTGATTCGTTATGCTGTCTGAAAACTCCTTTTTAAAACGCTGCCTTCTGCCTGCAAAGTAGAAATTTCCGAGAGAATAATAAATAGGCTTCTCCTTATAAATCTCAAAAGGCTGCACACAATGAGGATGATGTCCGATAATAAGCTCTGCACCGCTGTCAATCATCTTATGAGCCAATGCTATATCATACGGCATAGGAAGTCTGTTATACTCAAATCCCCAATGCAGACACACAAACACACGCTCACAATTCTTTGACGCATTTTTTATATTTTTCAATATAATATCTTCATTTCTAGGGGCACAGCCGGCACTTTGCTCATCTGCATACACGGTTTCCTCAATATCCCAGCCAAAGTTAAGAAACGAGAGCTTTTCACCATTGATATTAAGCACCATAGGCTCTAAGGCTTCGCTTAAATTTTTACCGGCGCCGCAATGCTTAATTCCGTTTTTATCTAAAAGGCTAATAGTATTTTTCAAAGCCGCCGCATCAAAATCCATTGTATGGTTATTAGCCAAACAAACTCCTGCTGTGTTCAGCTTTTTTAACACATCTATAACGGTTTCGTCACTTGCAAGATTAGGACCCCTTTTAGCGATAGGCTTTCCGCCATTATATTTAATTGCTCCCTCAAGATTTACAATCGTAACCAGATTGTTCTCTTTAATCCATTTTGAAAGCTCTTCTATATCATCAGCGATATAATCATAATCATAAAATAAATCGCCTACAAATAACAACTTTTTTTTACTCAAGCACACTCAACTCGCATTCTAAAAAAGTTTTGACACAGTTTCAAATCTGCGGCAGAACATTTTTATTATAAACAAAAAAAGAGTTTACTAATCACTCCTTTTTTATTGAATAATATTCAGTTTATCGGTTTATGGATTAAGCTGTAAATACTCACCCATTTTAAGGGCAAATTCCTTAGGCTCAACTCTGCCAAAGCCTGCACTGTTAGTGAATGTAATTTCTCCAAAAACAACGTGATTGTCAACAAGATAAAAATCCACTCTTGCATGAAGAAAATCACTCGACAGTATTCGGGCATATTTCAGCAGTTCATCTAGCTGCTTTGGTTTCTCCACTGCCACACCGCTGTTAGGATATGCCATTTCGTAGCCGGGCAGGATATTCCACTCTGTATCGTAAATATCCTTATAATGCTCGCCCTTAGATTCATCGCCGGAATCCAAACCTATAAAACGTGGTTCACCGTTAAAGCAATAGATTTTGTAATCTCTTAATCTTCCGGTACCGTCATCAAGATATTTTTCAACAATCACTCTCGGACGCTCTACACCGTAAAACCATTCGCCGTAAGCCTCCAGAAACTTTGCTTTAAGCCATTTCTGACAGTTCTTTACAGCTTTTGCTCTATCAAGCTTACTCTTATCCTTGCAAATAATATTAAAAGTAGAGCCATGAGTTACCTTAATAACAAATTTATCGGGCAAGTCATCAAACGGTATTTCTTCCGGATTAAAGCCTTCCCAGAGCAAATCATTGAGAATCTCGCCACAGCCCTTGCTTTCTACATATTCTCTGACTGCGTACTTATCACAGCATTTCGGGAGCAGAGGATTCTTATCATTCAGCTTTATCCATTGAAGCTTCTCGTTATAAGTTTTGGGATTTTCCAAATCAAGCTCATAGCCGCATTTTAATCGAAATAAAACTTTCAGTTCCTTTGCCGGATCCATTCTGTACAATATATTAAACGGTGTCAAAATTACACTTTTAAGCAAATTATTCATAACGTTCCTTACGCTCGCATTTTTCTAAAATCGATATTTTATATA
>CACYEJ010000412.1 GCA_902773395.1 uncultured Ruminococcus sp. | reverse complement strand
TATGTTAATCCATTTGCTGTAACTTGCATATACGCCGGCAAGAATGAGGATGCAACTTGCAGGTTGCATTTGATTTTTGATCGCCGCTTTCAGTTGATAATCATATTGGGCATGGTGAATTGGATCATTTTTGGGAGCGTGTAACACCCCCGCCGTTTCGGAGAAATCCGAAATCCCCGGAAGCCTTGAAAACGCTAGGGTTTTGGCTCTTTATTCCTTCCGCAAAAACTCTGAAAATCGCCGTTTGACCACATCTTTGACCACAACGGCAGAAGTCTTTTCTTCCCCCGCTTTTTATGGTATAATTGCAATAATTTAATATCCGGGTGTAGCCCAGGGGTAGGGCGCTTGCCTTGGGAGCAAGAAGCCGCGCGTTCGAATCGCGCCACTCGGACCAAACGAAAAGAAGACAGTATCTTTACTGCCTTCTTTTTGTTTGGTTTGCTTATCATTGCTCCCTTAACAAATTGAGAAAACTGTTCGGGTAATTTTGAAGGAAGGATACAATACTATCAATCATCTTATCAGAATAAAAATATATCTCACAGTTCTTAAACTTATGCATTTCTGTATAATCAGGATTTTCGTTCACTTTAAACTTTTTACAGAACATGCGAAAAAAGTACGCCGAAAAATCGCATTTCTTGCCATCAGCAGATATTGAAATGTCAGCAATTCGTCTTTTAACTTCTTTAATACATGCGTTTCTGCTATACCTAAATACACAGTCTTCGTCATTAAGGCAAAAATACTCCATTAAGTTTGTGTAATACTCTTGGCCCACTGTTTGTAGCCCCCGGGATCCAAGTTGCTTTCGTAATTCACGTGCTAGAACAGTTGGGGGTTCACTCATTAGATTATTTTTCCTTGCAAAAAAATAGAAAAACTTCAAGATATCGTATGAGCCAATATAGTCTTTATGCAAATGCTCGTCAATCTTAATTGCAGTTCTATATACTAAGGCAAAATAATCTTTTAGCGCTTGAGAAGAAATCCGAATTGGATCAATAGGTTCCGGAGAAATTGTGCTCTCGTATTCCTCTTTTTTTCTTGCAATAAAGTGCGCTATGTTGTTTCTTTTTATTCTTAACTCATCTAATTTGCAAATATCTGTTTGAAATGGTAATGTGTTAAAAAACCGCCTATAATTCCCGGCTCTCTTTATCCAGTCCCCACTGCAAACACTTTCTATACTGTCCTTAAATAAGTATTCTTTGCTTTTAAACTCTCCATATCCATTCTTGGATTTTAGCAAAAAGACTCCGTCAATTTTATCGGGACAACCTAGAATACATGCTGGTTTTGATTCAAAAGCCAAGGACACAACGGTTCGCAAATAGGTTTCAAAACATGAGCTTAATAACATTATTATGTTTAAACGAGTGTAGTTCCCAAACTCTCGAAAACTAGCTTTCCATTCTGAATAAGTGTTAGCTACTCTTCGATCATCTTCATCGGAAATCAAGAAATATTTGCGAGGATCTTCTGCTTCGTTTTGAAGGTCCTCTAGCGCCCTTTTTTCAATTGTGCTTGCAGCAGGAACATATGCCCAATATGCATCATTTATCTCAGTAAAATGCTTATGAAACAAACTAAATGGAATCGTATGTTCAAAAGGTGATGTCCATCGTACATCTATCATTATTCTACCTCCTATAACAAGTTCGGATGTGAGAGCTCTGGAATCTGCTCGGCAAATACTTCGCGCTTGGTATGGTATTACTTACTCCATCGGTTTTTCCAGTAAATCCTCCACCGCACAACCGATCACACGCGACAGCTTATACACCGTCTGCGCCTGGGCTTTATCGATATCGTTGACACGCTGCTCGTACATTTGGATGGATCGAAGGCTGATGCCGGATATCTTCGCGAGCTCTGCCTGGGAGAGTCCGCGGCTTTCCCGCAGCTTTTTCAACCTGCACTCCGGCAGCGCCGTTGAGCACCTTTCGTCCATTGTCTCGATGAATTTTGAGACGTCCATCTCGTGGTATGCCGAGTACATAGGAATAGTCTCAGACAGCTTCACGTGCTCAAAGATATCTCTGAAACGCTTTCCACTGTACCACTGATATTCCGCCAACGCCCAGCCAGCCCAATACTCAGGAGAAAGCCCCTCGGAATAACGCGGTTCTGGCAGCTTTTTCTTTTTATAGGTCGCTTCCACGACGACTCTTGCCAGCTCAATGCCGGACATGCCTGCGAGGATTGCCGGATTGCCCCGCTCAAACTGTTCGGCATACCCAGAGGAGAGAAAGATGGACGCGACCCAATCCGCTTTCATACCACAGTCGTTAATCAGATAATCGAAAAACTGTGACAGCCGATCCTTTGCGTCACTCAAATAAGATTCGCTGTATGCGTGGGTCATCGTTTGC
>CACYEJ010000411.1 GCA_902773395.1 uncultured Ruminococcus sp. | reverse complement strand
TAAGAATGGCAAGAATGAAGAATACGGGTTTTGCAACTCTTTTCATGCGTATAACCTCCGTGATTTTAATGTTTGTAATTAACGTAAATGAATACTGAAATCTTAGTACCTCCAAAGCACAAATATACATTCGGAAGAGCTATGACAAAATAACTCTGCTACCGTATAAATACAAACGTAACAGAGTTATTATAAGATTTTTTTTTATAAAAGTCAATAAAAAGAACAGGATTGTGACAAATATTTTTTAAATTTATTGAAATAGACTTAAAATTTCAGAAAAACATCACATATTTAACTCATTTTACTAACATTTACGAGCGAGCTAACAGCTTGGTAACTGCGGCAAGCTTGGTGCATACGCAGAAAATCTGCATCGCCATCGAAAGCTCCTCCACGCTTGGATAAGTAGGAGCAATACGAATATTGCTGTCCTTCGGATCTTTGCCGTAGGGATATGTTGCACCTGCACCTGTAAGTACCACGCCTGCTTCCTTACAAAGTCTTACAACCTCTTTAGCCGTTCCATCCATTACATCAATGCTGATAAAGTAGCCGCCGTTGGGATTCTCCCACTTTGCAAATCCGGCTGGCTTTACATTAGCCTCCAGCATATCAAGAACGCACTTAAACTTAGGAGCAATAATAGACTTGTGCTTGTTCATATATTCAATCAGACCGTTTGTGTCCTTCAAATAGCGAAGATGTCTGAGCTGGTTAATCTTATCGTAGCCAATTGTTTGGTACTTGTAACGGTTTTTAAACACCTTCATGTTATTCTCGGAAGCTGCCATTGCGGCAACACCTGAGCCTGGGAAAGTGATTTTGGAGGTTGATGTGAAGAGAATCGGAAGGTCTTCATTGCCGTTCTTCCTGCACTCCTCCATAATGCCGAGGAGCTTATCTCCGTTATCTGTTACATCATGGATAACATAAGCATTATCCCACATGATACGGAAATCCTTTGCGGCAGGTTTCAACGCTGCAAATCGACGAACTACCTCATCAGAATAAGTAATACCCGTTGGGTTGGAATACTTCGGAACACACCATATACCCTTGATCTTTTCATCGGAGGAAACAAGCTTCTCAACGAGATCCATATCAGGACCGTTCTCGTCCATAGGAATATTGATCATCTCAAATCCATAGAATTCCGTAATACCAAAGTGACGATCATAGCCCGGTACAGGACAAAGGAACTTTATTCCGCCCTGCTTAATCCAGGGCTCGCAGCCACCGATACCCTCAGTCATCATACAAGAAATTGTATCAAACATCATATTAAGGCTTGAATTACCGCCTACAAACACATTATCAGGAGCAACCTCCAAAAGATCGGCAAAAATCTTTTTCATTTCCGGAATACCGTCCAGTATGCCGTAATTGCGGCAATCCACACCGTCACTGGTGCGGCAATCCGATGACGAACTCATAACATCAAGCATCGGCATTGAAAGCTCTACCTGCTCCAAGCCGGGCTTACCTCTGGACATATCAAGCTTCAAGCCTGCACTCTTGTAATCGTTGTACTTTGCTTCGAGTGCATTCTTTTCTGACATTAATTCTTCTTCGCTCATTTCTGAATAAAACTTCATAATGACTGCCTCCAAAACACATTATTAATTATCCGAATACTATTCTAATACATTACAAGACAAAATGCAAGAGTAATTTGAAATCTTGCAAAAATTTTATGTTTTTATCTAATTTTCGATGATTTCAGATAAATATTTGACGATTTTATTATACAAATATGCAATTGCTGAAAAAAACGTGACAAAAAAAGAGTGCCTGTAAAAAGACACTCTCAATAAAATTTAATATCTTTACAATATTATCCTACCATAGGTCCAAGAATACTGAGCAATACGCCGGCTGCAACAGCAGAACCAACTACACCAGCAACGTTTGGACCCATTGCGTGCATAAGAAGGAAGTTAGGGGGGTTCTCTTCCTGACCAACCTTCTGTGATACTCTGGCCGCCATAGGAACAGCAGATACACCGGCAGAACCGATAAGCGGATTCACCTTGCCGCCCGTAGCCTTGCACATGATCTTTCCGAAAAGCACACCAAAAGCAGTACCCATGCAGAAAGCAAACAATCCGAGAGCAATAATACCCAATGTCTTTGGTGTAAGGAATACAGTACCTGTTGCAGTTGAACCAACAGACAGACCGAGGAAAATTGTGATAATATTCATCATCTCGTTCTGAGCTGTCTTTGCGATTCTGTCAACAACGCCGGATTCTCTCATAAGGTTACCGAACATGAGCATACCTACAAGTGTAGTTGCGTCCGGCAAAAGCAATGCAACAATTACCATAACGATAATTGGGAATAGAATTTTCTCAAGCTTTGACACCTGACGAAGCTGAGTCATCTTGATTTTTCTTTCTTCTTTCGTTGTGAGAAGCCTCATAATAGGCGGCTGAATAATAGGCACTAATGCCATATAGGAATACGCAGCCACGGCTATAGGGCCTAAGAGATGCTCTGCAAGCTTTGATGTTACAAAGATAGCAGTAGGACCGTCTGCACCACCTATGATACCAATAGCACCGGCTTCTGTCGGACTAAAGCCCAAAAGAATAGCACCGATAAATGTGATAAAAATACCAATCTGAGCAGCCGCACCGAGAATAAAGCTCTTCGGGTTGGAGATAAGCGGACCAAAGTCGGTCATCGCACCGATACCCAAAAAGATGAGCGGCGGATAAATACCATGCTTAACGCCCTGATACAAATAATACAGCAGTCCGCCTGAGGTAGGCTTACTGTAATAAGTAACGCCGTCAATGACAGTTTTTGCATACGTTACAATTTCACCGGGATGTGCCTTTTCGTACACATCAACAGGAATCAAATC
>CACYEJ010000410.1 GCA_902773395.1 uncultured Ruminococcus sp. | reverse complement strand
CTCATTACAAAAATTGCCCTAATACCAAAAGCTCAATTTCAAACTTTTTTATGGTATTAGGACAGTCACACTTCTAACAAATAGAGCAAAGATATATTGGAAATCAAACGGTATATAATTCTATTATACTATTCTGTACTTATCCGACCACCGCTCCATATGTATGCGTCGTCGGATTTTGCATATCAGCCCTTTGAAAGTTTACAACCTTAGTAGCTTCGAGCTTATAACATGGTCGTTTTCAGCAATTAATAAACTGTTAGAGCTGAGTACTTATGAGATGTATGGGTGCGAAAAAACCGCTTTATGGATTAATTATCATAAAGCGGTCTTTAATTCTATAACATCTGTTTACTGTATTTGACCTTACCATCGCTTTGGGCAGGGATTCTCAAATTCTAAACGACAGATTACCGCCAAGGTGAGTATCATGCCCACAAAGTTCATATTTATTCACGAATTATATAAACTGTACTCAAAGAATAAACATTTTTATTTGCAGCGCCAAATATGACAGCTGTAGGGTGCAAGTTCGCTGCCACCGCCAAAATCATGAACTTCGCCTGTTACAAGGTCGTCAGCTAATCCGTAACCTGCATCAAAGTGAGCGGTGAACGGTACACTATCTGCGTTAACAGCTATGAATACTCGTTCTCCCTCAAAATCCCGTTGTATTACACATTGTCTGTTTGTCAGCACCGGAACCTTTAGATCACCATAGCAGAGAGCTTTACACTCTCTATGAGCTTTCGCAAGTCTGCAAATAAGCTCAGTAATCTCTTTTTTCTGAGGCCTATCGAAGAAAGGACGAAGCGCCGGATCCCCGTCTTTCTTTTCGCCCTTTGCTCCCCACTCGCTGCCGTAGTAAACACAAGGAATACCCGGCATGCCAAAAAGTATCGTATACACAAGCGGAAGGTGACGTTCATTAGTCAGAATACTAGCTATTCTTGTTACGTCGTGGTTATCAGCAAAGCACAGCAGATGCATTCCTCTGTACTGACACCACTGCTCAGGCCCGAAACGGTTCTTGAGCGAATGGCAGATCTCAAAAAGATTCATGCTGTTGAAGCTTGAATACAGACCCTTATAGCATTCATAATTCGTTGCTGAATGAAGCATTTCCGAATTTACCCATCGCGAATAGTCTCCGTGAAGAAGCTCACCCACAAGAAAGAAATCCTCTTTAAGATCATCAGTGAAGCGGCGAAGTCGCCTTAGAAAATCAAAATCAAGACAATATGCCACATCAAGACGGATCCCGTCTATTCCGAAGTATTCTATCCAATACTTTACAGCGTCAAAAAGATGATCGGTTACAGAGGGATTGCGAAGATTCAGCTTAACAAGATCGTAGTGACCCTCCCAGCCTTCATACCACAAACCATCGTTATAGCTGCTGTTTCCGTCAAAAATAATGTTGAACCAATCCTTGTAAGGTGAATCCCACCTTCTCTCACATACATCACGGAATTGTGGGAATCCTCTTCCGACATGATTGAACACACCGTCAAGAACGACCCTGATCCCCTTTTCGTGGAACACATCACAGACTTTTTTGAAGTCTTCATTTGTTCCAAGTCGTCTGTCGATCTGCTTATAGTTACGTGTGTTGTAGCCGTGTGTATCACTCTCAAAAACAGGTGAAAAGTATACGGCGTTACAACCTAGCATTGCAATATGATCTGCCCAATCTACCGCTTTCAGAATACGATGCTCCTGCACTCCGTCGTTTTCAAACGGTGCGCCAAACATTCCAAGAGGATAGATCTGGTAAAATACTGCTTCGTAACCCCAGTTTTTTACGTTGTTTCCCATCGTAAATACTCCTTTTATAATATTTCGTAATAAGAACATTTCATATTACGAAATGATTTTACCTTAACTCGCCCCTTTTTTCAATAGGCAATTATTCCAAAAAAACAACATAGCAAAGCAACTTTTTTCATGTAAAGATTGTATTATCCAAGCAATTTCCCTAGTTCATCAGCAAACATCTTTGGGTGTTCGGCGATCAGCAAATGTGTACTGTCGGGGAATTTTACCGATTTATACTCGGTCTTTATGTTGTCGCGATACCATTTTTCAAGCTTTGGAGAAAAAATCGAGCCGGGTTCGGGATAAAAATATGTAAACGGCACGGTTATCTTCCCCACTACGTTTCTGTTGTCTTGATCTTTCATTGACTCAGCAAGTTTTCTTATCACAACAATGTCACATTTCATCAGTCTAAACAAAAGCTGCTTTCCGAGAATAAACCTCGGTAGCTTTGCGAGATCGGGTGCTGTTGCCAATATAAATTTTTTATACTGATAGAACGAACTTTTTTTCTCATCGTTTTCCCTATCTTGCTGTGTATATTCTCCTTTATATAAACCAAGCTTCCAGTCGTCATCATTCATCTGTTTAGGAGTCATATCGCACAAAACGATCTGTTTCAATCTTTCACAGCCAAAGATCTTAACATAGTTAAGAATCGTGCTTGCACCCATAGACCACCCCACAAGCGTTACATCTTTCAGCTCAAGTCCGCAGATAAGTTCGTGAAGATCTTTCGCAAGTGTTTCCATTGAAGATTCACTCTCGTTTGCAGATTTACTTCCGCCATGCCCTCTGTGATCGTAATAAATGCACCTTGCTTTATCTTGTAAAAGAGAAGCAGGCTTGGAATAAACAAAATGGGAGCTTGTCCAGCCGTGTAGCATAATAATGGTATCGCTGCCGCTGCCTGTATCCTCGTAATAAAGCTTCTCTCCGCTTTTCAAAGTATAATAACTCATTTCCACACTCCGATAAAAAGCAAAACCCGCAGAATCAGCAAAAAGCTACTGCGGATTTCGCTAAATAATAATATTATTGTGTTCACTCGTTAATCTTCGCTCTGATAATTTTCTTAGAAGCTGTCTTCACAAACTCCTTGTCTCTGAATATAACCTTGATGATGCGTTTAGCCTGAGGAAATGTTTCGTTTACCTCATTGACCTTAGTCATGATCTCCGCCTGAATGTCATCAGACTTATAATCAGGATCGGGATATATCTGTGCCATAATTACGCCGTCCTCAGCATATACAACCATCTCTTTTATCGGCATGAAGAAAGCAAACTGATTCTCAAGCTCTTCAGGAGACACGTTTTCGCCATTAGACAGAATAATCAGGTTCTTTTTCCGTCCTGTAATATAGAGATAGCCCTCGTCGTCTTTATAACCAAGGTCGCCCGTCATCAGCCAACCGTCAGGTGTAAGCGATTTTGCTGTTTCCTCGGGATTTTTATAATACCCCTTCATTACAGACTTACTCTTTGCCCAGATCTCACCGTCAACTATCTTAACTTCACATCCATTAACGATTTTACCCACAGATTCAGTCTTGGGACAATCACGAACACCTGTACATATTCTTGGAGAGCACTCCGTCATACCATATCCCTGTGCGATCTCTATGCCAAACTCTTTGTAGCCGTTTATGATATCAGGACTGAGGTAAGCGCCGCCAGAATAAAGGATCTCAAAATCTTCTCCGAAAACCTGCTTGCCGATAGCGAGCTTATCGGGATTCTTTTCGGCAGCAAGCTGCATTTTATTTAGTAT
>CACYEJ010000409.1 GCA_902773395.1 uncultured Ruminococcus sp. | reverse complement strand
AGTTTCTTCCTTGATTATGGATATGTAAATAAAAAACACACTGTCATGTTATTCGAATGGCAGTGTGTTTATTTATATTATAATATACCCAATTGTAAGAAAGAACCATTTATACAACAATTCCTTATAATTTAATAGATTTTTCTTTCAGTGTCGGTATCTTCTCTTACTATTTTTATCGAATCATCGTTCTCTCGACTTGCAGTGTCTTTTTCAGTATCGTCTGATTTACGTGAGCTATCTGTATAGAAAGAATCCGCTGCTGTGCTGGAAGCCTTTTCAGCTTTTTGAGAATTTATTTCCTTTAAGTATTTATTTGCATAGGGCGAATTAGTTTCATAAACTGCATATTGAGAGGAATGTGGTTCCTTCATAGTGATTTCATATCCATATCTTGATAAAAGCTCTTCAACTGTTACAAATACATATCCCTGCTTCTGAAGTTCATCTATCGCTAGAATTACACCATCAACAGTTGTTTTATGTATATCATGCATCAGAATAATATCACCATCTTTGCATTGAGAAACAATAGCATTTTTTACTTCCTTGCCACTATTTAATTTCCAGTCAAATGTATCCACAGACCATAAGGTGATAATTTTATCCGTGATGACCATATTAGTATTATCGTTACACGCTCCGTAGGGAGGTCTAAAAGCTGTAGGATATTGACCGCAAGCGTTGAAAATCGCTTCGTCAGTTTTTGTAATCTGATTATTCATTTCCTTGTTTGATACGCTGGTAATATCTGTGTGATTAAACGTGTGATTGCCAAGCTGATGACCACCGTTTACCATTTTAGGAAGTACTTCCGAATACTGATTTACACAACTTCCAACTATAAAGAAAGTAGCTCGTACATCTCTCTTATCCAATTCATCAATTAAATATGATGTATATTCTCCCGGACCGTCATCAAAGGTTAATGCAATGGCTTTTTTTCCGCCTAATGTATCGGTATCGATAATCAATTTACCGTCCGCATCGAATTTTTCTTCTTGCTTTAAAGAAATATTCGATGATGTGTTTTCCTTAGAATCTGCACCTGTTGTATTGGATATAGTGTCTGTATCAAGTATTTCATTTTTCGAATCAGTGTTAGAGTCCACTGCTTGTGTTGTACTAGAAATATTGTCTGAATCAGTTTCTCTATTTTTTTCTCTTGTGCTCGATGTTATGCTGCGAAACAAAGAAATAATGATAATCAACATAATAGTCAATAAAGCGGCAGCAGCTAGTAACATTTTTGCTCGATATTTATACCCTTTGATTTGTAAAAAATCAGGAGCCTTTGTATCTTCGTCTGACAAAAAATACACCTCTTTACAATTAAGTTGAAACTACCTGTACTTATTATAGCTATTTTACGAAAGTCTGTCAAGTTTTTTATAGATATACCAAAGAAATCGAACCACTAATTAGAGGTTCGATTTCTAAATTTAAAAATGAATAATTTTATTTGTTAGGAAAAAACAAATCCGAGCTTTTCACATAGTCGATAAGAATATTCGTAATTCTTTCTGCATCAGCCTTATCCTTTCCTACGCCTGTAAAGTAAATCTTAATCTTAGGCTCAGTACCAGAAGGTCTTACAATAATTGCATTGCCGCCCTCCAGTGAGTAAGAAAGAACATTAGACTTAGGAAGTTTGATCTCTGTTGAGTCACCGGTAACAAAGTCTTTCTCAAAAGAAAGAAGATAATCCGCATGCTTAACAATTGGATAACCCGCCATCTCAGTAACGTTTGAATTTCTCAAACCATTCATAATGTTTTTCATCGTTTCCATTCCGGAAGCACCTTCAAACTCGAAACTCAGAGTTACATTATTGTAAAAACCGTATTCTTTGTAGAGGCCCTCTAAAACATCTACAAGTGATTTGCCTTGTTTCTTGTAATAAGCAGCCATCTCACAAATAAGCATAGAAGCAACAACAGCATCTTTATCTCTAACGTAAGTGCCTGCCAAATATCCGTAGCTCTCCTCAAAGCCGAATACATAACGATACTCTTCGTTTTTTAGTTCGAGTTCAAGGATTTGCTCACCGATATATTTGAAACCGGTAAGTACATTTTTCAACTCACAGCCATATTTAGCAGCAAGCCTTTCTACAAGCACACTTGTAACTACAGTCTTAACCATAATTGGGTTCTCTGGAAGTGTTCCAAGAGCCTTACGATTGCTCAAAATGTAATCAGTAAGCATAATACCTGTTTCATTACCTGTTACAAGTCTGTAGCTATCACCGTCAGGAATTGCAATACCAACTCTATCGCTGTCAGGGTCAGTAGCCAGAAGCAAATCAGGTTTTACTTCCTCACAAAGCTTCAAGCCTTCCTCCAACGCTTCTTTTATTTCCGGGTTAGGATAAGGACATGTAGGGAAGTTTCCGTCAGGCATCTCCTGAGATTTCACAATATGTACATCTTTTACACCAGTTCTGTCAAGAATCTTTCTGACAAGCTTATTGCCAGCACCATTAAGGGGAGTATAAACAACTTTCAAATCAGCGTTTTGACAAATACCCTTGTTGACAGATTGCTCTTCAACCTTATTGAGATAAGACTCGTAGAACTCATCGCCCATATACTCAATCATACCGTTAGCAATTGCATTATCAAAATCAACCAACTTAACATCTTTAAAGCAGTCAAGCTTAATAATCTCATTGTAAACATCAGCAGCGGCTTTATCAGTCATCTGACAGCCGTCATAGCCGTAGCATTTGTATCCGTTGTATTTAGACGGATTGTGACTTGCAGTAACCATAATACCAGCCTGACTTTTAAAGTACCTTACAGCATATGAAACAACCGGGGTAGGCTGAAGCTCCGTTGAAAGATAAACCTTTATTCCGTTAGCTGCCAATACTCTTGCTGCTTCAGCCGCAAAAAGATCCGACTTAATTCGTGAATCATATGAAATTGCAACAGATGATTCATCATAATTATTGAGCAAATAATTAGCCAGACCTTGTGTAGCCACTCTTACGTTGTATATATTCATTCTATTGGTTCCTGCACCAATTACACCTCGAAGACCAGCTGTACCGAATTCAAGAGATCTATAAAATCTATCATAAATTGCTTCTTCATTATTTTCGATCTCTTTCAATTCTTCAATAAGACTGCTGTCCTCCGATGCGTTTTCAAGCCACTTGCTATACAACTTTTGAATATCCAACTCCATAAACACATCTCCTTAAAACATGCTGTATCCCATAAATAAATTTTGCCAAACAGCTACAGATTGTATTGCTATCCAGCAAGCGGATACAAGCAAAAGTAAAAATAAACTTATTACTCTATAATTTACTATACCACAAAACAAAAATTTTTACAATTGAAATTGAAAAAATTTTTTTCCTGAAAACAACAATTTTTCTTATTGTGTGTTATACTCGAAAGCGTTAAGATTTAGCCCTTATCTTTCTCAGACCGGCAATTCGCAAGCTCTTGCCTGTTTTTCTTTAAAACGGAAGAGTTTATATTTATTGATTGCTTTATTT
>CACYEJ010000408.1 GCA_902773395.1 uncultured Ruminococcus sp. | reverse complement strand
GAATATTTACTGTTGTTAAGCTTGTGCAGCCTTCAAAAGCAGCTCTAAGTTCTGTTACACTATCAGGAATATCCACTGATGTCAAGCTTGTGCAGCCTTCAAAAGCAGCTCTAAGTTCTGTTACACTATCAGGAATATTTACTGATGTTAAGCTTGTACAGCCGGAAAAAGCTTGCCAATCAATACTTTCTACACTATCTGCAATCGAAACCGATTTCAATGATGTACAATCCGAAAAAGCCGAATAACCGATAGTAGCAATACCGTCTTTAATAACGATAGATTCTACCTCATCTTGATATAACTTAACACCATCCTCTTGGGGCAATTTTGCTTCTCCCGAACCGGAAAAAGTAAGAGTCTTTGTGTCGGAATTCCATCCCCAATTCACATCGCCGTTCCATGTAGAATATGTGCCGGACGTTGATTCTGCACTCGCCGTAAGGCTTGCATTTGGGAGCGGTGCAAAGTTCTGCACAGGCGCAGCACCGGCAACTAAAGTCAGTACTATTGCCGCCGCAATTACCTTTTTAAGGTGGCGGCTAAAATTACCGTTCATAAAATATTTCCTCCTTACAATTGAAAAATTATATTTGTTTTTTAAAATTTGATATATTGCCGCTGTAAAAATGATTAATTCTCAGATGATTCAATTTTTTTATTCATACGATATTCCAACGGAGAAACCCCATGATAATTCTTAAAAACAGCTCTGAAATTATCGCCGCTCAAATAACCTACTTTTAAATATATCTCTCCTACGCTGAGTTTGGTATTTACAAGAAGATCAGCAGCTTTGTCCATTCGAGCCTTTATCTGATACTCTTTAAATGTATATCCGTAAACATTTCTAAAATAATTTTTAACCGTAGATTCACTTAGTTTGTACTTCTCGGAGAACATTGAAGCCGTCCATTTTTTATCGCACTCAAACGTAAGCTTATTATAGATATCCTCTGCAATGCGTGTTTGAAGACGAGTAGCGAAAAGACGAAGCTTGGAATCGGTTCTTTGAAGATCAAGTCCGATGTTATATCCCAGCTCAGATATCTTTATAACAATAGCTTCGTAATCTTCTCCTTGAAAGCAATAATCAAGCAGTGTATCCAAAACTTGCTTTGTGTTTTTAGAAGCGTTTACGAAGTACAAAGAATTAATATTAGTTGAGTAATCCGGAAGAACCATTCGTTTAATGGCTTTTTTTAGCATTGCCAAAGCAGGAATTTCAACAATAACATCGTCAACCTGCATAATAATCTCAACGCCAAGATAATTATCAGACGTAAACGAGAATGTTCCGTCATCGTTCAAATTATAGTCCATAGAAATTTCGCCGGAAGAAAGATAAGCAAATTTGCCGTCTTTTCTTTTGAATTGACAACTGCCTTTTTTACAGCAATTAATTCTGAGATACCTGCCCTCACCGCCGAATTGAAGCCCCAGTTCGGGATAATTGCTCGAATGAATATCATAAGCGATGACTTGCAGATGCTCCGAAGGAAAGTAGCAAACCACCTTACTTTCTGTGCCATTAGCATCAGTTTTAGAAATCTCAACACGTTTATTGTCCATGTCAAGAACTGCACCATTGTTATTCAAATTTTCTAAATCCTCAGCTCTCATTATAATTCAAACCCTTTTACAGCAGCTATAATCAAATTTTTTAAACACACTTTTATTTTACCATTCAGCATAATTCAAGTCTACCCCTAAAATGACATTTTACCCCTAATTCAGCAATTATTTCTATAAAGAAAATTCTCTTGTCGCTGTTGTACGAGTAAGCGAAAAACATGTGTAAAAAGGAGAACCGCTCTAAATCTTCGGTTCTCCTTAATTTCACTCTTTACTCAACAGCTTTGTACCGTAATCGACTTTTACTGCTGTAAACACTTCTTCATATCTCTTCTTAAAAACTTCCGCACACTCATTAGCCTTTTCTTCATCTGTGAATATCGCAAATACAGTTGAACCGCTGCCGGACATACACGCACCACACGCACCGTCGTATTCAGATAATTCTCTTTTTAAATCAAGTATCTCGGTAATGCTCAATGTATCCTCAAAATCATTATGCAGCAGGCTGCCGATTTTCTCAACCTTACCGAGTGATACAAGCAGCTTATCCGTTGACGGTTCGGGTTTAACCGTTCTTGAATCAACCGCAGCATATGCCTGTGCCGTAGAAATTCCTACAGGGTGCTTGACCAGCACAAAGCTGCATTTTGGAATTGCACCTAAAGGAGTTAAGGCAGTACCCGTGCCCTCGCAAAGCACCGTGCCGCCGTGAATACAAAATGGAATATCAGCACCTACTTTGCCGCCCAGCTCTTCTAATTCAGACTGTGAAAACGGTTTCCCGTAAAGCTCGTTTAATCCGCTCATGACCGCAGCACCGTCCGCACTTCCTCCGGCAAGTCCTGCCTGTGTTGGGATATTCTTATCTATATCAATATGAAGTCCGCCGCACTCTTTACCAAGCTTATTATAAAAGCACACGGCACATTTGAATACAATATTTCTCTCATCACACGGAACATCAGGATTATTGCAGCTCACTGTAATTACTTCTGTATCGTTCTCTGTAAGAGTTATTGTATCAAAAAGCCCCACAGACTGCATTACCGTCCTGATATCGTGGTAGCCGTCTGCACGCTTACCGGTAATATCTAGTGTAAGGTTTACCTTTGCCGCCGCCTTTATTTTTACTGTTGCCACCTTAAAAGCACCTCTCTAATCATCAAATACTCCCGTAGACCAAAGTCCTGCATTCTTGCTGCGTGCGTCCTCATCCAAGCTCAAAAAGTAATCCTCATACTTATCATTTGGCTTCAGAGTATAAACCTCGGCATATCCGTCCTCAAGAATCTGTGCATTCAGCATTGTTTCCTCATCAAGATACACATACGCAAGTATCCTTCCGTAACGATCGTAAGGCTCGGTTCCGTACTCAACATAAACCCAATGTCCTTCTGTAAGCTCCTTAGTATGCTCAGAAGCAAGCTTTCCTTCCGGAACGTTCTTTTCGGCATCAGGGTGAACAGATTCGGGAGTATCTATTCCAATAAGTCTTACTGGGGTAGAGTTTCCGTCAATCATAAGTCTGATTGTGTCACCGTCTACCACCTTTACTACTTCGTAAGGTCCTTTATAGATAGAGTCCGACTCATCTTCGCCGCCGCTTGGATTATATACCCACACCCCAACTATAGCAATTATAAGCAGCACCGTTGCAATCTTTTCAGCTATAGAGGTTTTATTATGAGCCTGAACAGCAACATTTTCTTTCACACAAATCACCTTATTTATTGAAAAGAATATCAGAACTCATCTTTGATACTTCTCAGGAACAAAGCAGCAAGCTGATCATCTACTGTTATCTTATGCGAAAGAATGTCATTTACACCTTTCACAATCGGCATCTCTACATTATACTGCTCGGCAAGCTTTACCATTGCACGGCAGGTAGCAACACCCTCAGCAAGCTTTGTGTAGCTTTCGCCCTTAACAAAGGTTTCGCCGAACATTCTATTCTGACTGAATTTTGAGAAAAGCGTAGCTTCATAATCTCCGAGATGACACAAGCCATAAGCAGATCTGCCATTGCCGCCTAAAGCTTCAATCAGCTTGCCAACCTCATAGGTGCCACGGCTCATTAAAGCTCCTTTCAGGCAGCCATAGCCCAAGCCGTCAAGCATACCTGCTGCAATTCCGATAACGTTCTTAGCTGCTGCACCAACCTCGCTGCCGATTAGGTCTGTACCGAAATAGAATCTTATAAGCTCACTGGAGAACTCGCCTACAAGCTTTTTCTTTAGCTCTTCGTTTTTGCTGTCGATTACCATGCAGTTGGGAACTCCGTTTACAAAATTCTGTGGATGACCGGGACCAACCCATACAGCAACAGGAACATCACCCAATACCTCTCCAACTATCTGAGTCAATCTCAAGCCTGTTCCCTCTTCTATTCCCTTCATGCAAAGCACAAAGCTTTTGCCGGAAAGATCGTAGTTTTTAACATTCGCAAGAAACGAACGCAAAGCCTGGCAGCTTATCGAGATAACCAAAACCTCAGCACGAGCGATTGCTTTTTCAAGATCATCGGAGAT
>CACYEJ010000407.1 GCA_902773395.1 uncultured Ruminococcus sp. | reverse complement strand
GCGAAACTAAACAAACTATGATAGAGCAAGTATTACCAAAATAAAGCAATCTATAAATAAATCTTTTGGTTAAAACAAAAAACAGGCGAGAGCTTGCGAATTGCCGGTCTGAGAAAGATAATTGCTAAATCTTAACGCTTTCGAGTATAGGTGACTTTATCGCCTGCGACAAAATAAATTCATAAGGGTTACACACACCGGGGGAAAATCGCACACCAACTATTAGAATTAGGTAACTTTATCGCCTGCGTCAGATTTTTTCCATAAAGGATACAATCAAACCGCAGTGGACGTGAATTATCGTAAATTTTCAAAGTTTATCGGTTGAATTTTTCTTTCATAGTTCTTTCAATATCACGCTTTGCCGATTTCTCAGCCATATCAGCACGCTTATCATACAGCTTTTTACCCTTGCACAAACCGACTGCAACCTTTACCTTGCTCCCTTTAAAATACAGCGACAAGGGAATCAATGAGTATCCGTCCTGCTTCACGTGACCAAAGAGTTTCATAATCTCACGCTTGTGCATAAGAAGCCGTCTTACTCTCAGTGGGTCTTTATTAAATATATTGCCCTGTTCGTAAGGACTTATGTGCATTGCATTCACAAAAATTTCTCCGTCAACAATCGAACACCAGCTATCCTTTAAATTAACTCTGCCCTCTCGAAGTGACTTTACCTCTGTACCGCAAAGTTCAATACCGGCTTCAATAGTTTCGATAACAAAGTAGTCGTGATATGCTTTTTTGTTTTGAGCTATTGTCTTAGTGCTTTCCTTAGCCATTTACAATCACGCCTCCTCTGTGAAATTTTTATGGGTAAATGCCTAGTACACTATATAATAACACTTTTTTTAATACTTGTCAATCATTTTTTTTAATTAAATTTATTCCAATTTGCGGCGGATATTTTCTACAGCAGTTATATAAAAATTTACTTTACAAAAAAATATTGCATTTTTTGTAAATATTTGATATAATATAAGACAGCACTACTAATTTATTGAAAATTTGAAAGGAAGTTAATTATGGCAAATCCTATTGTTACATTTGAAATGGATAACGGTAAGGTTATTAAAGCCGAGCTTTATCCTGAAATTGCTCCCAACACAGTAAATAATTTCATCTCCCTCGTTAAAAAGGGTTTTTACAATGGCTTGACATTTCACCGTGTTATTTACGGATTTATGATTCAGGGCGGCTGTCCAAAGGGCACAGGCACAGGCGGTCCCGGATATGGCATTAAGGGTGAATTTGCGCTCAACGGCTTCAAGAATGACCTTGCTCACGATGAGGGTGTTCTCTCTATGGCAAGAGCTATGGACCCGAATTCTGCCGGCTCACAGTTTTTCATTATGCACAAGAAAGCTCCGCACCTTGACGGTCAGTATGCTGCTTTCGGCAAGGTAATCGAGGGTATGGACGTTGTAAACGAGATTGCTGAGTGTGATACTGATTTCTCCGATAAGCCGCTCGACAAGCAGGTTATGAAGTCGGTTACAGTTGAAACCTTCGGTGTTGATTACAAAGAGCCTGAAACACTTTGATTTGATAATTTTATAACAATATATTCTCTCGCTTGATACTATATCAGGCGAGTTTTTTTATAAACCAAAAGACTAAGGTCGTGGTGATTGCGGTCCTCTTCCTTAGTCTGCGAAATACTCAAATTTATTTTTCTTTATTATAGCGTATTAACATGTATATGTCAATAGTTTTTGTAAATTCAGTAAAAGATTTATTAAAATTGCAAATATTCACTTACATTTTTTACCGTCTAACTATGCAATATTTTGTAATTGGAAATCTGTTGTTTATTTATAAGGAATGAATTTAATATATCCAGCTAGACAAAATTCATCACAGTCACAAAACAAAAATATATTACGGTAAAAAGCAGCGTGAAATTATACCTCGACTGCAACAAAACATAAAAGCTCAAACACGAAAGAGGTATAATAAATATCACCGAAAGTACTGTCATTATAACTCGTACTGTTTGCGGAGTGAATTTTTCCTCTAGGACAATTTTCAAAAGCTGTCCGCCGTCTGTGGATTCTATCGGCAGCAGATTAAAACAGCACAGCACCAGACTTATAAAGACAATATTGCGTATAAAAACTGATTTCCAGAATATGTTTATTATTCCAAAAACAACAAACATCACCAAATTTACAAGCGGACCTGCACAGATTATCGCTATATCCTGCTTGTACGGACGCACTCCCCTCTTTGGGTCAGCGATTGCTATATTAAACAGATTCACTTTTACATTGATTTTTTCACAGCCACAGCTACGCATTACAGCAATATGCCCCGCTTCGTGACATATAGCGCATAATATTGCGGCTATGTATTTGCTGTCGTTTGATAATATTACAATTATGCAGATAAAGGCAATTGTAAGATAATCTATTGTTATTTTGATTTTATTGTTTTGCATTATTCAACAAGTCACGCACATAATTAAAATTCTGTTGATTATCCATTTCTATTATAATAGAGTTGTTCATATTTTCACAATAAAGTGTTTTAGCTTTATCGTACAATTCACCACCGATATTCTTTATCACAAAAGCTGCCGCTGCTGCAAGAATACATACTGCAAGCTGCATAACGAGGACTATTTCTCTAGGTACATCAGGGTCACGGTGTCTTTTGGGCGTCCATTCTGAAAGCTCTTCCGGCGGCTCATCAGCGGGCGGCTCTTGCGTAGGTGCGTGCTGCTGCGAGGTAATGTAGCCTTCGCTGTCGGTAGTTGCTGTGCTGTTGCTAGGCTGTTCGAAGCTATATTCAATATTATCGTATCGTTCCATTATTAAACCTCCTCCGTTTTCTATTTGATTATATGAGGCGGTTGAGATAATAATTCATGTCAAAAAAGATTTGCTGCAACAAAAAAAAGAACCCATTATTAAACAGGTTCCTTTTCATTATAAAGAGGCGTCACCCGGATTTGAACCGGGGAATGAGAGTTTTGCAGACTCTTGCCTTACCACTTGGCTATAACGCCATATCCACTTTTTAAATTAAAAGAGCGGATGACGGGGCTCGAACCCGCTACCTCCACCTTGGCAAGGTGGCGCTCTACCAGATGAGCTACATCCGCATTTTTCTT
>CACYEJ010000406.1 GCA_902773395.1 uncultured Ruminococcus sp. | reverse complement strand
GGGTGGAAAGGCGAGGTAAGAGCTCACCGGCACAAGTGAGAGCTTGTGGCCATGTAAACCCTATTCGGAGCAACACCGTGGAAGGACCATACGCTTGCCCGGCGTGTCCTATGGAGGTGGCAGTGAGCAGTTCCGGTAACGGGCTGCCAAGATAGATGACTGTTTTTAACAGAACTCGGCTTATAGGTCTGGTCTAATCTTAATTATATCGAAAAAATGCAATCAATAAGATGCACGGTCGGATTAGTTTCCTATCCGTGCATTTTATTTTTTATGTAAAAATTTAGTATAAAATTCTCCGATCACGCAGGATTTAAACTTATTTTACAAAACTATTATTACAATTCTTTAATAAAAATTTTTATTATTAACAAAAATTGGAGAAAAAAGTTCCATAATTTTTATTATTATTTTTTAAATCCCTATTTACAAATATCGAATTAAGTGATAAAATAAACTATAAGTTATTGGCGAATCAGTCAATGGCTTGAAAGCATATAACTATGCAAGCACATTTTATGATGTAGGAGGTAATTTATCATGAAAAAGTTGTTTGTATTATTGCTGAGCAGCCTTTTGCTCGTTTACGGTTCTATTTCAGCTAGTGCTTACAAGAGCCCTGATGTTAAGGACGATGACAACAGCAAGAAGAGCGACGACACCAGCAGTAATAACAGCAGTAATAACTCTAGCACTTCACCAAAGACAGGAGCTACAAGTACTTATGCTGTCTTGATGGCTGGTGCAGCTTTAGCTTTCGGTGGTGTTGCTGCGGGTGCAAAGAAGAAGCTCGGCGAGTAATTTGTCAATGATGTAAATACATTAGTTTCACACAGATATTGTGTTATTTTAGCCCGGACTCTAAATGTAGGTCTGGGCTCCAGGGTGAGAGTTTTACAATGAAAAAAAACACTAAATCAATTTGGACTGTTGTTTTCGCACTGTCCATAATAATTGTGATCTGTGCTTTGGGACTCTTGTGTTGGAATCTTTTTGGCATGTATACCGGCGGTCATGAAATCGACGACTTAACGATGGATATTCCTGCGATCAGCAGTGATGCGGAAACAAAGGATACTGCCGTTAAGTCGTCAAATTCTGTCACTCCAGAACCTGTTTCAACAGACTCTGACAAAAAGCCTTCCACAGATTCTTCAAAGCCTAATACAGATTCGGAAAAGAAAACTACCGATGTAAATAAGCCTGTAATAAACGGAGATGTGAATTTCACTGATCTCTGGAAAATTAATAGGGATATTTATGCGTGGATTAAAATTCCAAATACAGCCGTTAATTACCCTGTATTACAAACCAGCGGCGACGATAGGTTCTATTTGGAACATAATATTTACGGACAATATTCCTTTGCCGGATGTATTTATAGTGAGAAAGTAAATAGCAAGGATTTTTCTGATCCTAATACGGTTTTATATGGACATAATCTTCTCAACGGAACAATGTTTGCTTCTTTGCATAATTTCCGTGATCCGAATTTCTTCGCGAATAATGAGTATATTTATATCTATATGCCGGATCGTACTTTGATTTATCGTATTTTCTCAGCTTATGAATACGACGATAGACATATTATGTATTCTTTTGATTTCAATGATGAAGAGGTATTTGCGGAGTACCTTGAATATGCAACTAATCCAACAAATTCTATGACAGCAAATATTCGTGAAACAGAAGTAACTACAGATGATACTATCCTAACATTGAGTACATGTATGGATAATATTGAGTCCTCAAGATATCTTGTACAAGGAGTTTTAATACGTGATGAGCCCGTTAAGTGATAACGAAAAAAACAAAGATTCAGAGGAACGTCAGACTCCAAAAAAGAAGAAGAGTAAGGCGTTTAAAGCGTTTACCATTATCGGTATTACTATTATAGTAATATTGGCAGTCATTGCTATAACGCTCGTGGTACTTCTCGTCAAAGGAAGAAATGCTGCGTTAAGCGGAAATGAAAACGTAAAGGTTGAAGTTCCAGATACTTTTGAGGTTGAAAGTACGTCTGAAATACCTGGAGATTATGTTTTCTATAACGGAAAAAAATACAAATACAACGATAAAGTTACAACAGTACTATTTGCCGGAATAGATAAGAGAGCTTCGGAGCAGATCGAAGGAGTTTATGGAACAGCTGGTCAGGCTGACTGTATATTTGTAATGGCTTTGGATACCGAATCAGGTAAGTATAAGCTGATGGCGGTTTCCAGAGATAGTATGGTAGATGTAAATATTTTAGATGACAAATTTAAATTTCGTGGTACAGAGAAAAAACAGATTTGCTTGGCATACGGCTATGGTGATGGCAAGGAAAAAAGTGCCGAAAATCTAAAACATTCTATCTCCAGACTTTTCTTTGGTATTCCTGTAAATTCCTATGTTGCATTCGACCTAGACGTTATTCCTATTCTCAACGATAAAGTTGGCGGTGTAAACGTTACAGTGAATGAAGATCTTTCAATGTATGATCCGGCATTGTACGAGGGTGCAAATGTAACACTTAATGGTGAGCAGGCAGAGCTGTTTGTTCGCAGAAGAGATATTCATGGTGATGAAAATCAGAATAATCTCCGTATGGAGCGTCAAAAAATATATCTTACATCATTTCTTAAAAAGACTTTGAAGCTCACAAAAGATGATATTTCAACACCGCTTGATATGTACAATAGTTGTACAGACTACATGGTTACTGATATTGATGCTTCTACTGTAACTTATTATGCAAGCATATTTGTAAAGAGCGGATTTGATGCTGATGAAAATATGCTTAAAGTACCCGGCGAAGCCAAAGGTGGCACGAATTACGCTGAATATTATGTCGATACAGATGAATTCTTTAAAATTATTCTCGACACTTACTATGTTGAAGTTAAGTAACAAAATAATCTTGACGTAATAGTCCGTATGAAATTTATACAATTTTTATTTATCAATTATTGTATAGCTTAGAAGTTACATGGAAAGTTTAAATTGTTATATATTACTATTGACTTTTTAAGAATAAAAATATATAATTATTTACGGATAAAAATAAACTTATGCTGTATTTTGCGGCTAAAAGGGTATAAATCAATTAAGAAATAAGGTGGAAACAATTAATGAACGGTGAGTATAAGAACGAAGAAGACGTAATAGATTTATCAGTCGTTTTTAACGTTTTACTTAAAAATCTTCCATTGCTGGTAATTATGATGGTGCTCGGTGCAGCCGCTGCTTTTTCGTATACAAAATATATGATTCCCGAACGATATGAAGCATATGCAACAGTTATTATCAATAATAAGACTAGCGAAACGCAACAGTATATAAGTGCTGGTGATCTTTCGTCTTCAAAGAACCTTGCGGAATTATATTCAATCATAATCACATCGGATACGGTACTTGATAAGATTATGAACGATATGGGTGATGAAACATCTTATTCAGAGCTAAAGGGCGTAAAGGTTGAAACAATTAGCGAATCACAGGTTGTAAGAATTTCCATGACAAGTACCAATCCAGAGCATGCAAAAGAAATTGTTGAGAAATTCGTTAAGTATTCAAAGCCTGTAATTATGGATAAGGTGGATGCTGCCAGCTCCGTTAAGGAATTGAATGATACAGTTGTTGCCAACAACGGCAATCCGGTTTCTCCAAACAAAAAGAGAAATACACTGATTGGAGCTCTTGCTGGTTTTGCACTTGCTGCCGCTATAGTTATTTTAAAGGAGCTGCTTAATACTACGCTGAAAACTGAAGCAGACGTAAAGAATGCTTTGGATGTTCCTTTGCTTGGCGTTGTTCCGAAAGTTGATAGAAAGGAGTTCAGTAAGTAAATGAGCAAAAAATCCAAAAAGAGAAATAAGTCTGTTGTGAAAGAAATCTTTGGATTAGATCATGAAAGTGCACCAACTTACTATGTTGAGGCATACAAGATGATTGCAACAAATATCGAATTCATTGCAGTTGCTCAGGATTGTAAGAATATTATGGTAACATCTTCTGTTCCTGACGAAGGCAAAACAAACTGTGCCGTAAATATCGCAATGGCACTTGCAGGCTACGGCAAAAAGGTTTGTTTGGTTGACTGTGACCTCAGAAAGCCAAGCCTGCATAGACTTCAAAGACATGCTGAGGGTTTAACTCATGTCCTTAAAGGTGAAGTATCTTTAGAAGATGCGATCTTCCAATATGGTGAAACAAAGCTCTTTATGCTTTTGGGTGGTGTAATTCCACCAAATCCAACTGAGCTTCTTGCAAGCAAAAAAATGGAAAGAGTTGTTTCTGCACTTGCAGAAAGCTTTGATTTTGTTATATATGATACTCCTCCATGCTTGGGTATAAGTGATGTATCGGTTCTTGGAAGATACATGGATGCTGCTATTCTTGTTTGCAAACATGATGAAACCGATAAACGTCTTGTATCAAGAGCAAAGTTTAATCTTGACAGTGCAGGAGTAAATGTAATTGGTGCGATTCTTTCTGAATATAAAGCTGAGGCTGATGTACAGGGCTCCTATTACTACTCGTACGGCAATTATTATTATAATTATGGCTATGGTAAGGCAGATGAATGAGTTACATTGCCATATCTTGCCGGGAATAGATGACGGTGCTAAAGATCTTGATCGTTCGTTAGCATTGCTTAGAGAGGAAAAAAAACAAGGCGTTGACTCTATTGTTTTTACTCCTCATTTTAATCTTGATAAGATGTCTATAGAGGATTTTGTCAAAGCACGTAATCAAGCGTATCAGCAGCTTAGTGAGAATGAAGAATTTCAGAAAATGAACTTTTCGACTAAGCTTGCAGCAGAAGTATATTTCTCAGTAAGTTTAGATAATGCAAAGCTTGATGATTTGTGCTTTGGCGATACTGATTACATACTAATTGAATTTCCGTTCCATTTTAAACCACACGGTTTGACGTATATGGTTGATAATGTGATTAATCGTGGATATATTCCAATTATTGCTCATGTAGAACGATATGACTATATGATTAAAGATCCAATGTTTTTATATGATTTGGTTGAAAAAGGCTGCTTAGCACACATTAATGCTGAAACATTGATAAGATACAGTTCGAAAAACTCTATGCCAATGAAATATATAAAGTGGGGACTTGTACATTTTTTGTGTTCAGATTGTCATTCCATTCATCGAAGACCTCCAAATCTCGAACAGGGTTATGCGATTGTAAAAGAAAAGTTAGGCAGTCAATATTATGAAAAGTTGACGAATAATGCTGAATGTGTTTTTAATGGCAAAAGAATTGATTTATCAGAAATAAAAAAACCAAAGAATTTTTTTGGTTCTTGGATTTAATACTTAAAGGGAATGTTGTTAAATGTCTGAAGTTAAGTCTGTAACTATGGATAATCAAATGGCTGTTGATCTTGCCGAGCCATTTAAAATGTCCTCATCTCCGAAAAGTACAACAGAGGAATCTTCTGTGTACTCATACAAGCCGGTATATGATTTTGTAAAAAGGCTTTTTGATTTTTTTGCCTCACTTGTGGCGATTATAGTACTGTCGCCGATTCTGCTTATCATAGCGTTGGTGATTTTTTTTGACGATAAAGGCAATCCTATTTTTTCACAAAATAGATGCGGAAAAGATGGAAAGCTATTTAAAATGTATAAATTCAGAACCATGTGTATGGACGCTGAGGAAAAGCTTGCTGAGCTGCAAAAGGACAATGAAATGGACGGTCCTGTGTTTAAGATAAAAAATGATCCAAGAATCACTCGTGTTGGCAAGTTTCTTCGTTCATCAGGTTTAGATGAATTGCCCCAGTTGATAAACATCTTGAAGGGTGATATGTCTGTTGTAGGTCCACGTCCGGCGTTACCTAAAGAGGTTGAGCAGTACGGCAATAAAGAGAAATTGAGATTATTAATTAAACCGGGACTTACATGTTATTGGCAGATTGCCCCTGAGAGAAATAGTATTTCTTTTGATGAGTGGATGGAACTTGATATACAGTATATTATAGATAGAAATGTTTTGTTAGATTTAGCTCTTATTTTTAAAACTGTTATAACAGTAATTAAAAGACAGGGATGTTAAATAGTAATATAAAAAACCTCACTGATTTAGTCGGTGAGGTTTTTTCATAAGAAAAAATTATGTGAATATCTATTTGTAAAAAATGCACAAAAAAAACATGAAAATTTTATTGGTTACAATTTATGTATATATATTTACATTTTGAACGAATTTTGTTATCATGATAATGTTGACATATAATAGATTGTATATGAAATTTATATTAAAAATAAACAATGGAAAATGTTTTAATTTTGGTAAAAAAAGGGGTAGCAGTATGTTTTTGCGTGCAAGTGCGGTTAGTCACGTAGGAAATGTTAGAGAACATAATGAGGATAATTATTGCTTCCTAAAAAGAATTAACAATTTAAATGAAAATGGAAAAGTCTATCAAATAAGCCGTTCTATTTTCAATACATGCTTTATGGGCGTTTTTGATGGTATGGGTGGAATAAGTGCAGGTGAGAAGGCATCTTTTATCGCAGCAAATACCGCCAGAGATATGATGCCTATAAAAAATATGTCGCCAGATGAAGCTATGCTTAAAGTATGTGACACAGCAAATTCTGCAATTTGCCGTGAAATGCAAAGCACCGAAAAGCGAATGGGTACTACAGCGGCAATGTTGTGTTTTGATAAAAATAACTTTTATGTTTGTAACATTGGAGATAGTCCAGTGTTTATTCTTCGAAAGAATAAGCTAAAGAAGATCTCGACAGAACATACAGAGAAAGCTGACTATGAACGCAAAACAGGTCAAAAAGCTCCTAAAGGGAAAAAATTCAAACTTACGCAGTATCTTGGTATTTTCTCGCATGAGTGCTGTATTGCACCTTACACCTATTCGGGAAAGCTCAGCGTGGGTGATAAATTTCTAATTTGTAGTGACGGTTTAACTGATGTAGTCACAAAAAAGCAAATCAAGGAAATCATGAATAAGGATTGTTCTATAAAAGAGATTGCCGAACAGCTCTTAAATATGGCTCTTGACAATGGCAGTCAGGATAACATAACGGTGATTTGTGCCGAACTTAAAAAGTCGATCTTTTCTTAAAAATATTAATATAAAATGAACAAATTGGATTGATAATTTATATATAAAAATAGTGAGGGTTAGTTTATGGTTGTTACAATTATTCTGCTACATAATGACTGTCTGTATAATGCGACTATCGAGTCAGGCGGTACAGTAACATTTGGTTCGCATAAAAAAGATTCTGTTAGAATAAATAATTTCATGCCGAACCAGGTTGTAGTAAAGTGGAAGAAGAACGGTATTTCTGTAAATGCTAAAAAAGCATACAATTTTGAAAATAATACGATACCGCTTGATACAATGATTATTCTTGATAAAATAAACAGGACTGCTATTTATTTTAGTACGTTGACATCTCAATCCGATAGTTCATATACTTTGCCTTATAACTGCATTTTGAAAATAGGAAGAGCTTCAACAAATGATATTGTTATCAATCTTCCGTTTGTTTCCAGTTTACATTTTGTATTAAAGAACGAAAGCGGCAATGTCAGAATAGAAGATCAGGGCAGTACAAACGGCATATACCTAAACGGAAAAAAGACGTATGTATCACGAATGAAATCTGGAGATATTATATCTATCCTAGGTGTTCAGATAAAGCTTGAAAACGGTGTGCTGCATTTTTATAATATCGGAGATGATTTGCTTATTAAATCCACCGAAACAAATCAGGATGAGCAGATTGCTCATGTTTCCGGTCAGATAGAAAAGCTTGTCTATAAGCGTTCTCCGAGAACTCAAAATAAGCTTCCATCTGAAGATATTATTCTTTCTGCCGCTCCAAATAAGGGGCAAAAATTTGAAAAAAGAAGAGGTGCTTTTACCGGAATTATCAGCTCCAGTGCGATGATTGCTACAAGTATGATGGTTTCTGCAGTTTCTCCGGCACTTCTTGCAGCAAGAGCAGCAAGTCTTATTTCACCTGTGAGCAGCGTAGCTACATCAAGCAGTATGAATAAGCAGCGAAAAAAATCTCTTGAACAATACGAGGCTGCACGGCGTGAGAAATACGGTGCTTATATCAATGACCAGAAAGCACGTATAGAATCAGTTGCGAAAGAACAAAGAGATATCATAAACGAGGAGAATCCCGAACCGAGAGAATGCACTAATATACTCTATGGACTTAGAAGAACTCTTTGGGAAAGAATGCCTTCTGACAGAGATTACCTCGATGTAAGACTTGGTATGGGCTACGAGAATATCTGCGTTAATGTAAGAAGCAGAGGTGGCGACGGCTTTACTATGGACGATGATGATGTGCGTCTTTTGTCAGAGCAAATTATTGAAGAAACAAGAATTGTCGATAACGTAGCAGCACGTTTAAAGCTGCTTAAATACAATACAGTTGGATTTATAGGCAACAGAAATAAGGTTATTAATCTAGTTAGAAATATGTTGATTGCATTGACTACAGCTCATTGTTATGAGGACGTTCGCATAGTTGGCATATTCAATGAAAAGGAACGTATGGAGTGGGAGTGCCTGAAATGGCTGCCGCATATTTGGAATGAAAATAAATCGTTCAGACACTTAACCTTTGATGTAAAGGGAGCTAGAGATGTTTGTGATATCTTTAATGATATGCTCAGACGACGCAAGGATATGCTCGAAAACAGCAGCAGCTACGGAAATGTTTCGATACCGAATCCATACTATATTATAATACTTGGTGACCGTGAATTAGTAGAGCAAGAACCTATTATGAATAACCTGTTCTTTAATAGTCCGGCAATGGGAGTATCTACTCTATTCCTTTTTGATGAGATGTATCATCTGCCGCACGAGTGCCAATTTATTGTAGATGTTGATAATGGTCCGTGTGCTTACGAGAGAAACGAAGCTAATAACAAGTTTTTCTTTACGCTTGATAACAGCACGACTCCTGATCAGTTTGATTCTTTTGCTCGAAGAATGTCGGCGATAGAGCTTGAAAATTATAATTCTGAGGGAGGACTTCCCGATGGAATTACTTTCCTTGAGGGTTACGGTGTAAAAAAGGTTGAAGAAATCGACGTTATGGAAAACTGGAGGAACTCTGTTCCATACAAAAGCCTTGGAGCACCGATTGGCGTACTTGCTGGCGGCAAACCGTTTATTTTTGATATTCATGAGAAAAAGCATGGTCCTCACGGATTGGTTGCAGGTACAACCGGTTCCGGTAAGAGTGAAACGGTGCAAACATGGATTCTTTCTATGGCGTTGAATTTCCACCCTTACGATGTAGTGTTTGTTATTATAGACTACAAGGGCGGCGGAATGGCGAATTTGCTCGAACCTTTGCCACACGTAGTCGGTAAAATCACGAATATCGGTTCAAATATCAATCGTTCACTAGTTTCTCTTCAAAGTGAAATTAAACGCAGACAGAGCGTTTTCGATAAATACAACGTAAATCATATAGATAAATATCAGGAGCTTTACAAGAGTGGAAGAGCCGAAGAGCCGCTGCCACATCTTGTGATTGTTGCGGACGAGTTTGCTGAGCTTAAAAAGGCTGAGCCTGAGTTTATGGCGGGCTTGATAAGTGCTGCTCGTGTCGGCAGAAGCCTTGGTGTACATTTGGTTCTTGCAACGCAGAAGCCGGGAGGTATTGTCGATGATCAGATTCAGAGTAACTCTCGTTTCAGAATTTGTTTGAAAGTTCAGGACGTAACGGACAGCCGTGAGATGATAAAACGTCCTGATGCAGCTATGATAACACGTTCAGGACGTGCGTACATATTGGTTGGTGCGAATGAGTATTTCGATCAGTTCCAGTCGTATTGGAGCGGTGCACCGTACTATACAGACAACGTTCACGATGTACAAGAGGACAGCAATAATCAGATTTCTATAGTAAGGCTCAGCGGAGAGAGAGTACAGCCTATTCCGCCTAAAAAGGTCAAGAAAAAAGCCGAGCTTGATGAGCTTACTGCCTGCATAAATCATATTCGAAGTGTTACGGAGCTTAACGGTATAAAGAAGCTGCCCGGACCGTGGCTGCCTGAGCTTCCTGAGATTCTGTACCTTAACCAGATTGAGCCTTCAACAGCGTTCGACGGAAACGGTTGGAAAAAAGGCTGCAAATGGCTAACCGTCCCGATTGGTATTTATGATGCCCCATATATTCAGGCTCAGGGGGAGCTTGCAATAGACTTTGCGTCCGACGGTCATTATGGAATTTATGGTGCACCGGGTACAGGAAAAACTTCTTTGCTAAAAAGTGTTGTTCTTGGCTTGGCTATGCACTATACACCGGATGATGTTAATATTTATATTCTTGACTGCGGCGGTTGGAGTATGAGTGCTTTTGCAGGTTTGCCGCACGTTGGCGGTGTTGCACTCGACAGTGAAGAGGAAAAGTTCCTAAAGTTTGAAAAGCTTATTACGGCAGAGTTTGAAAGACGAAAGAAAGAATTCCTGAAAAATGCCGTAAGCTCGTTGGCAGCATACAGAGAGAGCGTTTCGTCAGATATGCCGGCTATTATAATAGCTATAGATAACTTTGTTCCTATTTTTGATAATTATCCCGATATGGAAAATCTTTTCGTGACGATTTCCAGAGAGGGTTCTACATATGGTATTTATTTAGTATATACTGCGAACAGTACAACCGGTATAAGATATAAGGTGATTCAGAATATCAGGGGAGCGGTTGCATTTGAGCTTACTGATAAGGGTGATTATGCCGGCATTGTTGGCAGACTTGACGGTGTATCTCCGCCAAAAGCGTTGGGTAGAGCAATATTTAAGGGAGCTTCTCCATTGGAGTTTCAAGCGGCAATGTTTGTAGAGGGTAACACCGATCGTGATCGTAATGATGCCTTGAAGGTTATTATCGACAAAATGAACGCTGCATGGGACGGTAAGCTGCCAAAGCCTATACCGGTAATGCCTGAAAACATTGAGATAGACTCCATGATTCGTGACTATCGAGTTAGAACAATTCTTCCTATTGGTATTGACAGAGAAGAGATTCAGACAGCGTATGTTGATCTTACAGATAATTATTCCATGATGATCAGTGGTTCAATTCATTCAGGCAAAAGCAAAATGCTTTCCGATCTTTTTGAGATAGTCAATTCCCGTGGCGATGATGTTAAAACGTATGTATTTGACGGACTAAGCAAGTCGCTTGCTAATTTGTCAGGCAGTGCATATCAGTATACCGTGGTTAATGATGAAGATAAGGTTTCCTCAATGCTTAATGAACTGGTGGATCATCTGAACATTAGAAAGAAAACCCAGAACCGTACCAGACAGGAGCAGCCCGACGGATTCGACGAGAAGGAGTTTATTAAATCGTATGAGCTTCTTTGCATTATAGTAGATGATCTAAAGGAGTTCATTGATACCGTAAGCGATGCGTCCAAGAATTCAATGGAGCGTATCTGCCGTCTTGCACAGAACCTCGGCGTTATCTTTATTTGTGCAGGCAGAGTGGCAGATATTTCGAAGTATAACGAGATAGAAAGCCTTACGAGAGTAATAGTTGCCAATCAGAATGGTATCGCAGTCAACGGTACTCCTGCACAATATGGATTTTTCCAGAACAACCTCAAATACAACGAGAGGGAAACTGATGTTGGCGAGGGTAATGGTTTGCTGTTTATCAACGGTAAGTGTACAAAATTCAAGAAAATATAAATGATATAAAGTAGTGGGGGTTCGTTACGAATGATAGCAGTTGATTTATCACAATTAGAGCAGTTATCCGATCTTATCTTTAAGATATCGAACAACACTGACGATCTTCTGAGCCACAAAAGGGAGCTTCTATCGGAGATTGAAGACGACTCGGAGTTTGCTACTTATCCGCAATGTGCATCTATAATTGATTTGATTTCGGGCAGCGTTGATATGATTTCCCAACTTAACGAATCGGTTCAGTCTTTAAAAAACGTGATAGCGGCTTCCGTAGAGGAATATAAAGAGAATGAGAAAAAGTTTACCGAGGCATTGACAGATATGCTGGGAACACTTAATGGCTTGCAGGTGAATTTGGCTTCGGCTACGGCAGCTGATCTTGTGGCAGTTGAAAAGGATATTGGAGAGGTATCCAAAAATGAGGTACAGAAGCTTGTTGCCGAAAGCAGTACCGAAATGGAACTAATCAATATTGCAGCAGTCAAAGCAGCGGTAGATGAAGAGCTTTGCGTGGCTGAGGTCAAATCAAATTCAAAGCTTGTGAATGACATTGCAGATGCAGCGGAGGAAACTGAAGACGCAGATTTCCGGGCAGCCGCAATAAAAATAGAAGATGAAGAAGACGATGACATTGAGCAAAACAAAAAGCTTCGTCAAATGGCATCACAGTTTGAAGATGTGGAAGCGTCTGTAATCATGGCTGAGAATATCAGAGTAAAGGACGCAGAAGACAATGAATAATAAATTTTCTATCATTCTATCTACAGGAGAAATATATGTTCTTGCCGGAATGACAGGCTATTCCACAGTTTTTGCAGTTGATGGTTCTACGCTTGGAAAGTGGCAGAAGAATATAAATAATCATGTAAAAAGTGTTTTTTCTCGTCTTGAAAAGAGAATGCTTGTTTATTATGAACCAAGCGGTGTGGCATACATTGATGATAATGTGCTTGAGGTAATACATGCTCTTTGTAAGCCGGATTCAGTTGTTTTTCTTTCCGGCTCGGCTATGACCGGAAGATACAGTGAGATTTATTGCTTTAAGAAAAATAACAAATACGTTGTACTTTCCAAAGTTACTCATGGTGCGTATAAAATCACAATTACTTCCAATCCTGATATTGAAGGTTTGTTAAGCTGCATAAGTCCGCAAAAAACGGAGCTTTATTTCAAAGAGATAATATCTTATGAAACAGCACAGAGGGTTAAAAATTACATTATCTCTTTTGACACAGACAATGCTGAGCAGGAGCTGAGAAAATACGTAGGCTCAGAGAAAGCAATTGAGTATATGATAAAAATATTATCATTCACAGAACGTTACCTGAGTATCAGATGCGTGAAAAATGCTGAAAGCTATTACGGCAGTTGCATGAATGGTTTTGTGTCGGTGTGCGGCGATGTTTCCGTGAGAATAGAAAAAGACGAAAATGAGATGTTGTGTTTTGAGTCGGTTGGTCTTGAACAGTTGACAGCAGAGCTGAAAGCTGCTTTTGATGGAAAGGATTAAAATGGATAACATTATAGTAACAATAACAAATGCACAAACAACCTTTAGTTTTGATATTGAAGCTCCGGTATGGATTAGTGTTGAGAGATTTAAATCTGATTTGTATGATGCACTTATGGTCTATCAGCCTGATCTGCCTCTTAGATATTGGACTGAATTTGATTTGATATGTTCGAGATCCGGAAAAAGATTAGACAATAATGAAACAATTGAAAACTCCGGAATATGGAACGGTGACTATTTAATTATAGTAGATAAGTAGTGCTTGACAGGGGTGAAAATGATGGACGAGATTACTTTTGAAGATGTGCTTTCTCATTATCAGAACAGATTAAGCGATATCTATGATCAAATACAGGATCTCCGAAATGATGTAAAGTTGGCTATTGAACTGGTTGAAACAGGCTGGAAGGGTCACGCTGCCGATGCTTGCATGGATAAGCTTAATTATTACAGCGAGGCATTGTACAAAGCCGACGGCGAAGTATCCGAAGCGTTAGTTCAGATAGCGGCTGTCGGAGCAGAGAATTTAACATAAAAAATAGCACAGTTGGCTATTTGAGAATTAACTGGGATTGAATGCGAAAAGCATCAATATAAATTTATTTTTTATTTTATTATTTATTATTTTGAAAGGTGGAATAACTATGGCACTGATTCAGGTATCTCCGGATCTTCTTAACAGCAAAGCAAACGAACTTAGATCTCTCAAGGCTCAGCACGATGAGGCAATGACAAAAATGCGTAGCCTTATTATGGGACTTAACGAGGTTTGGAAGGGCGATGCTCAGGACGCATTCGTACAGAAGTACGAGTCTATGCAGCCAACATTTACCAACTTTACAAACATGCTTGAGGACTATGCAAAGTTGATGGATACAGCTGCTCAGAAGCTCCAGGAAACAGACCAGAGCTTGCAGACAGCTATGAATAGCTTTGGCAGCTAATTTGTACGGCTTTTAGGCAGCGTAGCTTTATAATGCAATGTTCCTAGGCTCATATTACGCTTTGGAGCATTGCATTATGGGCATGTATTGTTTAGGAAAGCACTGATTGAACAGGATTGACAGATAATTAGTTCGGTGTGTTTTATCAGTGGTTTCTTAAAAAAATGATTCGTGTGTCGATCTTATTATGATTTGGGAGGGATTTATTTGAGAATATGTGTTGATGTCGCAGGAATCAAGGATATGAAAAACGATATCCAGAAAATCAGCGATGATTTGCGGACTTATATGGAACAGGTGGAAAATGTTGTGCTGTCGATTGACGGTGAATGGCAGGGTGAAGCCGAGAAGGCTTATGTTGCAAGAATAGTTTATGTTAAGAGCCAGTTTTCAACAGTAATCGAATTCCTTGAACAGTACATAAAATTGCTCGATGATTTTTCCGATCAATACGAGGAACACGACAAAGAATTAGCAGCAAAGATTAATCTTATATGAGGAGATGATATTGATATGGAGCAAAAATTAGCGTTGTTACCGGGAGAGCTTTATTTCCTTGCAACCTTAATGCAGGCAAAATATATTGATTACGCTTATGTAGCAGCAATGGACGATATTAGAAAGAATTATGCGATTTACGAATCAAATGTTCGTTCCTCGCTCTACGCAGCAGGTATTGTTGAGGAGGATTTCAGTGGTGATCTTGAGTTAAATCCGTACGCCTCTGCTATTCTCCGTCCGATATTTTTTGGAGAATTCGAATCAACTATAGATGTTATTGCATTGAAAGATAATGCAAATGTTGGTACTTATCGTTTTCATTCTCTTGATGGTTCTATTACAATGGTTCACAATGAGGAGAGTAAGCTTATTGCCGAAACGATAGACTATAACGATATTAATAGAATTGCCGGCGAACTTCTTCCGAAGAATTATCACATAACAGAACCGAATGTTGTTGACAGTATCGATGATGAGATGGTAAATCGTCTTATCTCTGTAAAAAATACTGTAATAGGTCAGTCTTCTGAAGTGAAGCTTTATATTGATTTGGGCGGTGTGATTTACAGAGAGAAAGATGAAAACACTGTAGAAAGTATGACAGCAGAGATGTTTACTGATGATGTGCTGAAAATAATTAAGGGGGCATAACATATGGCTTATCATGACGAAAACGGAAAGATCACGATTGATGAGGTTGCTGCCGAGCAGGATATCAGACGTTTGGAGCGTGCTATTGCAGATCTTAACGCTTCAAAGAATGCGATGAAAAATCTGATGAATACAGCAGCTGCGGGTAAGGGAGAGGCTGTTTCTGCCGTAACCGAAAAATCCGGTGAGATGATTAATAAGATAAACGATATGATTTCAAGACTTGATGAAACAGTATCTTTTATCAAGAGAACTGTTAGTCATTATCGCCAGGTTGACGAAAACATCAAGAATGCGATTAAGGCATCGGGAGGTAATTGATTATGATTGCAATTGATAACAACGGAATTGCTCAGGAGTCAGAGGTTTTGAAGAAACAAATTGAATCTTTTAAGTCGGTGAATGATGCTTTAAATAAAATTATTGCTGATACTTCCCAAATGTGGAAAGGCCCATCAAGCGATGCATACAACGGAGCAATGTTAAATCATGCTCGGCAGGCAGTTCAAATGTTAGAAACGCTTAGAAAGTATCAGGAGTATGTTGAGAAAGCTAATAAGGATTTTGTCGAGGCGGATAAGGCGGCTGCAAGAAAAATCAGAGGTTCGTTCTGATACGAAGGAAGGAGTGCAGATTAATGATTGAAATTGATACACAAACTTTGCGAAGCTTGGCTAATGCTTGTGCAAATGCGAACAACGAGATACAAAACGCTGTTACTCAGCTTACAAATATAACCACTCATAACGATTGGGGCTGTAAGGAAAAGGACGCTATCAACAATTATACCACTACGAATAAGAAGAAGATTTTACAGCTTCAGGAGTGTTCGGCTTCTTTTTTGAATACACTTAATCAGGTTACAAGAGATTTTGAGAATCTTGAAAAAGAAATCAGCAACCGCATGAAAGAGGTTGACTCTAATATAAGTCAAACCATAACTATTTCGAATCCGTGGACTCCTCCAAATATAGAGCAAATATTAAAGAAAGAAGTAGATCCTAAGAAAATATTTGAAAACATAGGCGGTCCTTTAAGCAGTTTTTTCCCGGGAGGAAAAGACAGTGTAGTTGATACTATTACAAAATCTGTTTCTGAAGCCGTAAAAAATGCAAAAGATACAGGACTTGCTGGTTACATTACACAGACTGGCAAGGACGCAATTGCTGTTTGTAATTTTAAGGACATACAGCTTTAATGGGAGGTGTTGAACAATGGCTGATAATACTATACAACTTACTCCTGCTGAATTGCTTTCGCAGGCGAGTCAGCTTCAATCGGTTTACGACCAGTATTCGGGACTATTTACTTCTGTACAAAGCACATTGAAAAACATCAACAGTGGACTAAGTTCAAATTTAGCGCATAACTTTCTTGGAAAGATAACCAGCGCTCAGAATTCTTTTTCGAGAATTTTGCAAACGATCGAAGGCGGTATTAAGGTTGCAACGTCGGCTGCTAATACTTTTCAAAGCGTAGACTCTGAATTGGCAAAACTTTTGAATGGCGGTTCCGGTAATCTTACGTCTACAATTGTGCAGGAGGTTGCTCAGAAATCCGGTATTGATCCGAAGCTTCTTGCAGGCTTATCACCGGATATGCTCAATACTGTCACTCAGGCAATTGCAAATGGAGATTATTCTAAGCTTGTTGATGTTTTCGGAAGCGGTCTTACTGGTACTTTGAAGAATACGGCAAAGGACTTGCTAAAGAATAATCTTGGAATCAATGTAAATATTGACAGTCTTGTTGATAAGTTCAAGAAGGGCGATATTGCCGGTGGGCTTCTTGACGTTGCCGGCGCGAATATTAATCTTTTCAATTCTTCAGGTAAGGTATCAAAGGTGGGGCTTGCTTTAGATTTTCTTTGGAATACTTCGAAGATTGTTACAAAAGAAAACGGTTACTCCACTACCCAAACGGAAGTCTATACAGATCGTATCCTAAACGGAATCCAAAATGGTGATTTTGGAGATATTGCAACAGGATTAGGCGGTTATTTAGTTGACGTTCCGGTTAGAGTGCTGACCGATGCCACTGCAAAGACTTGTTCTCATGTTGTGGATAAAGGCTTTAAAATGGTTACTGGAAAGACTCTTACAGAAATAAACGACAGTTTGTATCAGAAATACGGTACAAGTCCCGGTCATATATTTAATAAGGTTGCATCGGGTATTGGCGACAAGTACCATGATTTTATTAAGACTGTTTCTAATACAGATAATGTTAAGAAGGTTGTCAGCAGTACCTTTAAAGCTGCTTCTTCAGGAATTAAATCTGTCGGCGGTGGATTTGCGAAAGCTGTTAAAGGCTTCTTTAGTTAGTCAATCGGATAAATTGTTGTGGAAATGGAGATTGCTATGAAATTATTGAATGTTGGTTCGGTGATAACCGTTAATAGTATTGATCTTATAATACTTGGATATACCATTACTACAGATGAAGAAAACGATAAATATTTATTTTGCTACAATGTAGGTCTTTTTCCGGTTGGCGTAATTCCCGGCAAAGACAGTGTGGGCTGCCTTGATGCTACAAAAGAATACGAGGTTAAGTTTCAAGGTTATTCGGACAAGCTTTCCGAGTCATATATAAGCAAGTATGAGGAGAAGATAGACTCTCTGAGCAAGGTTAAGCCGTCAGATGTTAATGCCTTTATGGAGCTGCTTGTAAAGAAAATGGAGGAAAAGAATAATGAGTGATTTGCTGCCTGTAGGTTCTGTAGTGGTTGCCGATAAGGAAGAAGATATTGAGCTGATGATCGTAGGATATTTTCCTGTAGATATCAGCACAAATACGTGTTATCAGTATTTGGCAGCGTCTTTTCCAAGCGGTGTTGAAGCTGATACCCCGTATAATATGTTCAATCACAGCGATATTGTAAAGGTTCTTTTTGAGGGTTACTCAACTGAGCAGAGTAAAAAAGATCTTGCTCAGCTTGCAGAAGATACCGAAAAAGAACTTATAGATATGAATGTGGAAAATTTTGGATAATTTTTTCTCGGAAAACTGTCTTTATGATTTGAGTCTGTGTTTTTTGCTGAAAAACATTCTGAGATTTATGTCGTGATAAAAAAGCAGTTTTCCGGGTTTTTGATAATATGAGGAGTGGTTTTAGGAATGGATTATTGCATTTATTGTATGACTCGTCTGGACGAATCGGGAGTATGCCCTAAATGCGGAAAATCTCAGTCGGATTATATGCCAGCAATACATCATTTGTTGCCCGGCAAAATTGTCAATGGAAAGTATCTTGTCGGCAAGGCAATTGGTGAAGGCGGATTTGGTATTACTTATGTAGGCAGAGATATTACTCTTGATATGAAAATTGCCATTAAAGAGTATTTTCCTAACGGTGCTGTCAATAGAAATAATACTTATTCTGAAGAGGTTACTACTTTAGCAGGTGACGCTGAAAAGTATTATGAAAAAGGAAAAACAAATTTCTTGACAGAAGCGAGAACTCTCGCAAAGTTTTCCAGCGATGCAAATTGTGTTTCTGTTCGTGATTTTTTTGAAGAGAACAATACAGCATATATTGTTATGGAGTACCTTGAGGGCAGGGATTTGAAAACCTATCTTGATGAAAAGGGCAAGCTCAACTTTGAGGAAACATATAAAATGCTTCTCCCTGTGATGAAGGTGCTGGAGAAGGTTCACAATCAAGGATTAATACACCGTGACATAAGTCCTGCAAATATCATGCTTGTAGCAAATTACGATGCAAAGCTGCTTGATTTTGGTGCGGCGAGAGATTACAGCCAAGATGAAAAGAGTCTTTCTATTATGCTAAAGCCCGGCTATGCCCCTGAGGAGCAGTATCGTACAAAGGGCAAGCAAGGTCCGTGGACAGACATCTATGCACTTTCGGCAACTATTTATAAATTGTTGACCGGTGTTACCCCTGAGGATTCCATGAACAGAATTTTCTCGGACGAGGTGAAAAGTATTCACGAGCTTAATCCTACTGTAACACCCGAACAGGAAGCAGTAGTTATGAAGGGCATGTCTGTTAAGTCTGAGGACCGCTATCAGAATATGGCGGAAATGATTAAGGCTTATGAGGATTGCTTCAATAAATCCAATAACACTATTGCAGCAACCGCAAATACTAATGACAGTGAGAGAACAGTTGCCGCTGTTTCAACACCTAACTACAGCAATATAGTTAATGCGAATAGTGCAGCTTCTAATGAACCCAACGCTCCAAAATCC
>CACYEJ010000405.1 GCA_902773395.1 uncultured Ruminococcus sp. | reverse complement strand
GGCTTGACTTCTTGGGGTGTTCCGTCACCCGCAAATACCCCAAGGGCACTTCCTTCGGGCGCCTTTGAAAAAGTTTGATCAAAACTTATATATATTCTCATAACAAGTTAATCATTGTTTTCAATAACACCTTTTTTAACTTCGAATAATTTTCCACCATTCAATCTTTCTACCGATGCCGCTTCACAGCAACTAATAAAAACCTGACGATCAAAAATTTTATTCAACAAAAATTCCTGTCTTCTGCTGTCAAGCTCACTCAACACATCATCAAGCAAAACAATCGGCTCCTGAGATGTGGCAATTTTAATAAGCTCCGCTTCGGCAATTTTCATGGAAAGCACACAGCTTCTCTGCTGACCCTGAGAACCAAAAGTCCGCACGTTATCTCCGTTTATCAAAATTTCAATATCATCTCTATGAGGACCAATCGAAGTAAAGCCATCTTTAAGATCATCACTTCGGCTAGCTCGAATTTTTTCGTTCAAGACATCACGAATACTGATGCCGGTACTGCAAAACTCCTTTGGAACAACACACGAATAATTGATATCCAATCCTTCCATTCCGTTTGAAATTCCTAAATGATATTTCTTTGCCGAACTGCAAAGGCGTTCAACATAATTAATTCTCATACGAATTATACTTGCCCCAAGAACAGCAAGCCTATAATCCCATATATCAAGCGTATCTAATAGTTCGGCGTGCATTGGTATATCTTTTAGCAAAGCATTTCTCTGAGCAAGCGTTTTATTGTAATTAGATAACGATTCACCATATGAGGGCTTTATTTGACAAATCGCATTATCAATAAAGCGTCGTCTTTCAGCCGGTCCACTTTTTACCAAAGACAAATGCTCCGGTGAAAACACCACAACGCACAGCTTGCCAATTAGAGAAGAAATTGATGCTTTTTTTACGCCATTCAGCTTAACTTCTTTTTTACCTTTTTGGAATAATATTTCAGCGTTTTGATCTCTATCCTCTGAAAAAAAATCAATTTTCAATCTTGCGAAATTCTTGCCAAACTGTATAAGCTCGCTGTCCTTAGAGCCACGAAAGCTTTTATTGCCGCTCATCAGCCAAACAGCCTCCAGCAAATTTGTCTTTCCTTGTGCATTAGTTCCGAATACAACATTTACACCGCTGTCCGGAAATATTTCACCGTCGGCAAGATTTCGAAAGCCTTCAAATTGAAGCCTCTTGATGATCATTTGCCGCACACCTCAAGAACAACACCGTTACATTCTGCACTATCGCCGATTCTCATTTTTTTACCCCGCATAGTGCAGACCTCGCCATTAACCTTTACACCGCCGTTTTGTATCAGCATTTTCGCCTGACCACCAGTACCGAAACCGCCGATTTTGAGCAAATCATTTAATCTGATAAATTCAGTATCTATATAGATATTTTCTTTTTTTACCAAAATAACTCCTCCTAAAAATTAAGCCAATCTCATAGGAACAACCAAAAATACAAAGCTATCACCTTCAACAGGCATAACCTTCAGCGGCTTTAGCGGACCGTTAAACTCAAACAAAAGCTCATCTGTATCAGCATTTTTTATAGCGTCTAAAAGGTATCTGTTGTTAAAACCTATCTCAACCTCGCTGCCGTCAAACGAAACGTTGATATAATCGCTGGCTTTTCCAACTACAGTTGTGCAATGCAGCTTAATGCCTTCGTCTGCAACGATAACTCTTACAGGAGTTTGCAGCTTCTCATTTGTAAGCAACGCCATTCTTTCAACTGACGAAGCAATTTCTCTTGTTTTTACACGCAGGCTTGTTTGTGCGCCACTCGGAATAGTTCCGGCATATTCAAGGAACTTTCCTTCAATTAGTCGTGATACAACAGAATAATTTTTGATTTTAAAAATAACATGCTTTTTTCCAACGATTACGTTAATGTTGCCGTCATCTTCGCAGTTTATTTTCATTACCTCACTTAATGTCTTGCCCGGAACAATAAAATTGCAGTGTAAATCGACATCAACCTTTTCTTTTCTGACAGCCATTCTGAATCCGTCAACAGAAACAATGTTCAAATATCCATTATTCAAATCAAAAAGTGAACCTGTATATATTGGTTTAGACTGATTATCTGAAATTGCATAATATGTCTGCTTTATCATATTTTTCAACAGATCACCATTAAGCTCGAAGCTTTCAATTGCTTCAAAACTAGGAAGCTCAGGGTACTCGAATGCAGAAATTCCCACAATCTGAAAATCAACCACACCTGAGTTAATATAGGTAATCAGCTTATCATCTGTTTCGATTGTGATAACTTCGTCGGGCATACGTCTGACAATATCGGCAAACATTTTTGCACTGAGTACTATTTCGCCCTCTTCAATAATCAGTGCGTCAAGTTCAGTTCTAATGCCCAATTCGAGATCATATCCGCACAGAGTTACCTTCTTATTCTGTGCTTTAATAAAAATACCTTCAAGAGCGGCATTGGAATTCTTAGTAGATACGGCTCGCTGAACATTGGAAACAGCCTGAACTAATTCCAATTTATTAAATGATACTTTCATGTGCCTATCCTTTCATTTTTTTCTAATTTTTTCTAAAATTAAAATCAATTTTTCTTTGAACGGCAAATCTAAAAATCAGCACTATTATTTCTTAAACCGGCATTTCACAAAATATTGCCTATTTTGACTAATTTTATTAATGAGTGCTTTTTTTATAATTGATAGTTTATATTAGATTCGCTGGGGGAATTTTCTTTTCAGAATTCTTGCGTAAGCTAAAAAGCTACGCTTTAGGAACATCTGCAAATCAGTATTCGTCTTGCGGCTTGATTTCGTATGTTCCGTCACCCTCAAATTTTTGAGAAAATTTGAAGATATTAAATCTTTGTTTTGCATCGTTCAATTTCTTTATTGTCCTGTTCGTATTTTTTGAAATGATTTTTGGAAATCGAAAAAATCGGAACAGGAAATTTTTTTCGGAAAATCAATAAAATATATATAATAGTTATTTAGTAGTAGTAGTAGGGGGTTAGGAAAAGTTAGGAAGTTGTTTAAACTTAGATTTCATCAGCTTAAAAACATCATAACAAGTTTTGACAGGTCTTAACGGAATTAACATCGCCTTGATCGCCTATGTTAATAATGTTGATAAGCCTATTGTGGAAAGTTAAGGAAATGTTGAAAACTTGTCCATTTTAAATTCATAGTTATTCGAACAGATTTTGAATAAAACGTGAACATTGAAGAGCATCTTAACAGCCGGTTATTACTCGGAGTAATATTTTCTTGCTGTAAAAATCTATATATTGCCTGTTACATATCCTGAATATTCTTAATTATATCGTCTACCATTGCTTTTGTTTTTGAGTCCTTTTCAAGCTTCTTTTCCATTTCCTGCATGGTATATACAATAGTAGAATAGTGTCTGCCGCCAAATTCATCGCCTATCGCAGTCATTGAAAGTCCAGTTACCTGACGAACAACATAGATTGCAACGTGACGTGCATTGCTTAAATTAGCACGGCGATTTTTTACAGATCTTATGTCCTCCGAGCTTACGCCAAAGGTTCTTGCTACCTCTTCGATAATTTTTTCTACTGTCACCGGCACAGGCATTTCATTTGTCTGCACGTCTGATATAACCTCCTGAGCGATCGCTATAGAAGGCTTTTCTCCGTTGAGAAAGCTTTTTGCTTTTATTTTTTTTACCACGCCTTCAAGCTGACGAACGTTTGTCTTTAGCTTTGACGCTATGTATTCGCATATGTCATCGGGGATTTCAAAGTCGAGAGATTCGGCTTTGCTTTTTAGAATTGCGATACGTGTTTCTATATCCGGCGGCTGAATATCGGCAATCAAGCCCCATTCAAAACGAGTTCTCAAACGTTCCTCCAATGTTTTTATTTCCTTCGGAGGTCTATCTGATGTGAGTACAATTTGCTTTTTAGCCTCGTACAAGGCATTGAACGTATGGAAGAACTCCTCCTGAGTTGACTCCTTGCCTCCGATAAACTGCACGTCGTCTACAAGAAGTACATCAGCGTTTCTATATTTCTGTCTAAATTCCGCTTGGTTCACACGACGAAGAGAGTCAACGATCTCATTAGTAAAATCGTCGCCCTTTACATAAGCAATTTTCTTAGTTGAATCGTTATTAAGCACTTCGTTTTTTATTGCGTGAAGCAGATGCGTTTTTCCAAGACCCGAATTTCCGTAAATAAAAAGCGGATTATACGCACCTCCGGGGTTTTGAGCTACGGCTAAAGATGCCGCATGAGCAAATTTGTTTGATGAACCTACTATATAATTATCAAATGTAAGCGGAGTATCGTCATCAGACATACCGGTTGTGTCCTCTTCGGGCTTTTTCTCTGTTTTTATCTCTTCGGGAACAATTAGCTTTATATCGAATTCCTGACCGAAAATCTCCTTAAAAGCATCTTTCAGCAATTTCATATAGCACCGAGTTACGGTTTCTCTATGAAATTCATTTGGAACGAGAAGCTTTATCTGGATAAGGTCAAAGTCGATTTCTTTCGGTTCAATTCTGCTTATCCACGTCTGGAACGCAACCTTTGTGATGTTAGCCTTGCAATAGTCACAAACGAGCGTCCATGTTTCGTTGAATGAATCCATATTTTTTATGACCCCCAATACTATTCGAATTAATTTCTTTTTTAAAATTAATTGAATCAAACTTGTAATATTCCCAGTTTTGTACATCTCACACTGATCTAAAATTTTCTCCCTAAACATTCACTGTACAAAACTGAGTTCATCATGGATTAGTGCGGTATATTCGTATTAATTGTTATTCAAAAAATATTCATAACTTTAAAAAGGCACTACTACTCATAATGAAACTAATAATTAGATTTATTATAACATATTGGATTTTTTATTTCAATAAGAAATATTTGATAAAGTGTTGAAAAACTTTATTTTTAGGAGAAAATTCGTTATAATTTTATATGCAGAATATGGAATGTTTTACAGATTGAGGCAAAACAAGTCGTTTTTTAAGTTGAAAAGTGTTATAAAAATGAGTATTAAAAAATATATTTTTGTGAAAAAAATAGAAAACGACTTTTTAAATAAATAAACATAACCTTACCGTGCCAAAAATAATTGTATCTTTTTATAAAAATTATGAATTTTCGCTATAGTGTCATAAAATAAAACAATCAATGTAAGAAATTTTAACCATAACTGTTATGTCATTATTAATAAACTTATCTTTCTTAGACAGGCAATTCGCAAGCTCTTGCCTGTTTTTGTTTGAATCGAAGATTTTATTATTTGGGTGCTTTGATATATTTCTTATTTTTTCTTAAAGAAAGTTTATTTAGTTTCGCTGAGGTTAGTTTATTTTC
>CACYEJ010000404.1 GCA_902773395.1 uncultured Ruminococcus sp. | reverse complement strand
GTGCACATGGTAGCTTTGCGGTAAAGGTGATGGACTCAAGGCAGCTTCTAAGAAAACTCGTCGGCACTATGACAAGCTTTACGCAACAGAATATTACAGATTATTTTAGAGGACAATTAGTAAGTCGCATTAAGGACAGCGTTTCGAATGCAATGTTTGAAGAGCAAATAGGTTATGCCGAAGTCAGTTCCAGATTATCAACTCTTTCTGAAAAAGTATCAGGGAGCCTGGCAAAAGTAGTTGAAAAATACGGATTGGCTTTAGAGGAGTTTGCTATAGAGTCTATAACCGTTATAAAAGATGATGTTTTAGAACAAGTTAGAAGAGCACAAGGGGTTAGAGCTAAAAATATTATTATCGGTGTTACTGAACAAGAAAAAATGGGATATGAGGTCGCAAAAGCACAAGCTCAGAATCCCGGAACCGGGGGGCAAATGGGACAGATAATGACCGGTATTGCTGCTGGAGCTGCCGTTGCCCCGGCAATTGGCGGAATGGTTCGTAATGTAATGCAACCTGTAAATAATTCCGGAAACAATTCACCCGCACATCCCGATCAGTTTAGCATTGGAGCAATAACTCAGAGGCGCGAAAGAGTTGAGCAAACAGATTGCACCTGCCCATCGTGCAGGAAAACAGTTCCCGCGGGCTCTCGATTCTGTAATTATTGCGGAGCAAGCGTTAATGCTAAACCATCCGATCTGACCTGCCCTATATGCGGCAACAAAGTTCCTTCTGGCAGCAAGTTCTGTAACGGTTGCGGTAACAAGCTATAAGGAGATGAATGCAATGAAAGAAGCAATAAAAAAATCTTGGCCAATTATAGCTGTGCTTGTACTTATGGCAGTTATTTTCAATGTAGTTTCATTTGTTTTAGCTGATGAACTTGGCTCAAACTTTTGGTGCGGCTATATTTTCATAATGATTGCATTGGTCTGTATTATTATAAACGTTATTATTACCGCAAGAGATTCTGAAAAAGGTTTGGGAGAAAAAGCGCTATTCGTCAAGGCTCCAAGCCTTCTGATTTCAGTTTTGCATTTTGGTATCCAGTTTATGCTTGGAATAGCTGTAATGATTATCCCATCCTATAGTGTAAAAATTTCGGTCTGTATACAGATTTTGGTTTTTTTAATGTATATATGCATAATTCTTGCCCTATTTATGTACGAAAGAAAAGCAAAGAAATAACAATTATTTGGAGGCTTACATATGAAAGAATGCAAATATTGTGGGACGCAATATGAGGACAGCCTGAAATTCTGTCCAAGCTGTGGAGCGAATGCAGTTGTAACGGCCAGGGAAAGAGATGAAGCGGAAAAGCTATACCAAAAAGAGCAGGAAAACCAGAGGCGTTCTATAGAAGCGCCTCGAAATCAAATAAAAAAGTTAATCTTAATTATTGCTTTGGCTGTAGTTGCGATAGTTGCTGTGATTGTAATTATATCATTAATTAGCTCTAATACGCCAGTAAACGGTGGACTTAGCCGCTCAAACATGGCAGAGGCATATGAGCATGGGTTAGACTATTTCAACAATAAGGATTATATTTCTGCAATTGCTGAGCTAAAAAAGGTAAGCAAAGAGAGCAGCCGTTATGAAGATGCCATAGCCCTACTGCAGAAAGCTAATGATGCCTATTGCGATGATGCTATATCAAAAGCGAGCGCCCTTGCAGATAAAGGCGACTACGAAGGCGCATGTGCCGCCATAGAACAGGCTTTGGGAACGGTTCAGGATAATGAAAAGCTTTCAGAGCAGCTGTTAAAGCTTAAAAACGACTGGGTTTCAGACATACTCGCTCTCGCAGCTCGATATGCAAGCAATAGCGATTATGAAGCGGCGTATTCCGCTATAGAAGAGGCCCCGGAGACAGTTCGAGATGATTCCAGGTTGTCGGAGCAGCTAGGCACTTATCAGTATGACTGGGCAACACTTCTTTTGACTCAGGCCGCCCAATATGCGGACGGAGATAATTATGAATCCGCTTGTTCTGTTATTGAGAGCGCTCCCGAAAAGGTCAAAAACGATAGCAGGCTTTCAGAACGGCTGAATACATACAAAAGCGAGTGGGCAACTATCATATTGGATCAGGCAGCAAAATACGCAGATGAAGGGGACTATAAAACCGCAATTTCAATAATTGAAAGCGGAATAAAGTCTTTGCCAAATAGTTCAGAGCTTAGCTTACAATTAACCGCCTATAAAGAGGCAGACAGAGCGCAAATCAAGGCTAAGACGCTGGCGGATTCATCTGCCTACGTGAAGAAGGGTAATTATCCCGAGGCGATAAAAACTATCAAATCGTCACTGATTGAATTGGGATCAGATGCTGAACTAAGCTCATTACTGGAAAAATATCAAAATGAATATAGAACCCTCATTATAGAGCAAGCTGATACCGCATTGAAGAGCGACGGATACGAAGCGGCAATTGCAAAGGCAAAAGAGGGGTTAGCTGTTCTGACAAACGACGCACAGCTTTTATCTGCCATTGAAAACTATGAGACTTATGCCCCTGTCTGGCTTACTGATTTGGATTACTTTTCGGGTTCAGAAAATCCAGATTACATACAATCACAAAAAGACAATATGGGGAACTTGCATTTTAATTGCTATACAAGATATTTTAATAGAGTATACGCAATTAATGGGCGCTACACACGTATTACTGGCTCAATGTATCAATCGTATGAAGGCCGAAGCCAATCTGCTTATTCTATGGGAGAATCTATCTATTTAGAAATATACGGAGATGGGTCAATTCTATTTAGTGAATATATAGAGAAGGGAGCTACTGGCCTTGATCCGATTGATTTCGAAGCGGACATTAGTAATATTAATAAACTTGAGATAAAGTTTCACGGATATGCTGAAGCATGGGGACCGTTTGTTTCGCTTGGGGATATTAAGCTATATCCATAAATAAACCCCCTCCTAATAGGAGGGGGCGGGCAAGTCAACGTTGCCCTGGGCACTCACCGCCTGCTGTCACAATAAGCTGTGTAGGCAATGAGCAGCTAAGCGATAGCTATCGCCAGCATCGTTGCTTCGTAAAAGCTCCTTCCGGTTCCCCCTTTCCTAACCGGAAGGAGTTGCCGGGATGGTCTAAGAATCAGCGGCTTGCGTTAATTATATCATTTTTTATGATAAATGCAATACAATTTGCTCAAGATTGAGTTTTCAAGTGCAATTATGTATTTCAGCATTATTCATTAATGATAATGTAAATAATTCATAGTTGTGGTAAAAAATTATAAAAAATATAATAATTAATAATCAATTTTCATTGGGGCTTTTGCTATGAGTATCGCTGTAATAAAGATTAAAACCTGCGCCTATTTCAAGCAGTTTGACGCTGAAGTTAATTGCGCAAAAAATGATTTGAGAAACCGATTTCGTGATCTTTTATCTTTCTTGCACAATCTATCTACGCCAGAGAGTATTGGGTATGAGGTATCATTCCTGGGTCAAAATTCAAATCCCAGACTTCTGCTATCAGTTCATTGCTTAGATGAGGTCGCTTCTAGTATTACAGCCGACACTGTAGCAGAGCATATTATTACGAGCCTCAGGCGTTCTTACTACTCTTGTGAAAAGCTTTCCGGCAAAGATCTATCTGTCACGGCATCTGCCATATGTAAAGCGTTATCTGGAGACGTTGTTATTCTTACAAAAAGTGAAAAGTTAATTGCCAGTCCGTCTTCGTATTCCGGGTATTTCTACTACACGGATACTTTTGAAAGCAATGATTATTCCAACGACAGGTTAGATAATTATAACAGTCTATTTGATCTTTTGAGCAATTCCGATAACTCGCTCGTATCGTTTCAGCTTATCCCAACTTTGCTATCGCAGGCCGAACTATATGCATTAAGCTCTCTTTCATCTGAGTTGAATAATATCACACGCGGGATTTCGGTAGGCGGTCGGCTTTACCGGGAGAATTTAGCAGAAGAGCCGCAAAAATGCTACGTCTATTATACCGAGAGACGATCTCAGCCGCTCTTTTTTTGCAATATTCTTGTTGCATCTCCCAAGAAAAACTCTGACAATCTATCCGCTGCACTAAAAGCCTCAATCCAAGCCTCTGTATCGCATCCGGTGGGAATTGACGCTTTGCGTATCACATTAGAGCAGCAAGTAGTTCGTGATTTCTTTGCTTTACCGTGGAATCTTGCCAACATCACGCTTTTTAACTATAGAAACCAGAGCATTTGGAACGGTTCTCCGTTTCAGCCTACTAATCTTATGAGGCTCCCATTTCTCTACACCGCGGACGAGGCTTCTGTATTTTTTCGGCTTCCTATTGACGATGGCGAGATTCACGGAATTAAAAGCAGCAAAGTCAAAAGCACAAACGAAACTATCAGCACGAAAGTTACTGATTCGTCAAATATTCAGTTTGGTACTTTGCTTAACTCTCCAGATACTACTATTGGCGCAAGACTCTCAGATTTTACACGACACGGTTTGATTGTTGGAACGCCGGGAAGCGGTAAAACAACATTTGCAATCAATTTGCTTCTACAATTTTATAGAAAGGGTATTCCATTCTTAACTATTGAGCCAACCAAAACAGAGTATCGGGCTATGTATGACCGAATCTCAGAGCTGCAGATTTTTACACCTGGAAACAGTGGAGTTTCTCCGTTTTCTATCAATCCTTTTGCTCCTCCTGAAGGAATTACTATTGAGCAATACATTCCTTCGCTGATGGATGCATTCAAGGCAGCATTTGATATGGAATCACCTTTGGATGTCATTTTTTCGAGTGCTGTGCGAAAATGTTATACCAAATACGGGTGGAAAAACGACAGCAAAGTTGGGGACGCCAACGTGCAGCCTTTTGGATTGTATGAGTTTATCTTAACATTCAGGGAACTTGTCTCTTCGTCAAATTATAGCAAAGATGTTCGGAGTAATATTGAAACCGGTGGAACATTCCGCTTAATGAATCTGATTCAGCAAAACAGTATGCTGTATGACTCGGTGAATTCGGTAAATATTCGCGAACTTTTATCTAAACCTACGGTTCTTGAATTGAATGCTATATCCGATGATGAACAAAAGGCATTATTAATTGCTTTGCTTCTAATACAAGTATCGCTCTATACTAAGTCCTTAGGCGCAAGCAATGGGCAATTAACAAACGTCATACTCCTGGATGAGGCTCACGTTCTTCTTGGCAGCAATGATGATGTGCAGCAAAATAATAAGGCCAAAAGTTCCGCAGTACGACTTTTTCAAAAAATGATTGCCGAAATCAGATCATTTGGTACAAGCGTTATCGTTGCGGATCAAGTGCCTTCACAGGTAACCAGAAGTATCGTTGCCAATACCGATATGAAGTTTGCATTTCGTTTAGTGGAAAAGGATGAGCGCGAAATAATAGCCAACAGCGCTGGAATGTCAGATGAATATATGGAGCATCTTGCTAGGTTGCAGACCGGAGAAGCCATAGTCTATTATTCACGGCTGGAATCTCCAAAAATCGTATTCACTCCGAATATCCGAGCAAAAGAAGGTATTCGCTTGAATGTGAGCGATACCGAGGTACGTGAGCTGTTTGAGCGAAGCCGCCCCGAAAGGCCGTTTTATGAGTGCAAATGGTGCAGACAATGTAAGGACGGGTGTACTGTTGAAATCAGAACAAAAGCAGATTTTTATGCCAGTCATATTGCGATTCAATTAGGTAGCAAAATAAGAGATAAAGAAACCTTGATAAAGTTTATATACAAACTTCACGATCTGATTATCCAATATGAAAAAGAGAATGAGCGCGTTTTTCCGATACGGCTCTTGTGTAATTGTTCAAAAATACAGTTCTTGAGAAAGATACTTCTTGAGAGTAATTTCTCGCTAGATAGGCGAACAATAGATAAGTTGCTTCACGAAACTCTTATTTTGGAGGTAATTACGTAATGTACGAGAATGACTTTGATGCGTTTGAAATTGATATTAATGACATTGATGATAGTATTCCAGATGTAAGTGATAGTACGCCAGAGGAGCTTGAAGACGTTGAAGATGCCCTTGACGTGTCTGCGGATGATGATTATTATCACGCAGAGCATATGTCTGATGAAGAAGTTGCCCGAATCGATGAGATGTGTAACGAATCAAAGAAGTATTCCGATGTTGAACCATATAGAGCTTTTTCATCTACAGATTTGCCTGAGATAGAGGACTATGCTTTGACAGATGAGGAGAAATTTGCAGCAGAAATTGAGTCGATGTCTTTAGACGAGCTTAAGGCTGAACGAGATAGATTAGAAGAATTGAGCAAAATGGATAATTTAGATTTTTTTCCTGAGTTCAATAGACAATTGAGCACTAAGCCAGAATTAGATGAAGTGATTGCCAATTTGCCAATAGAGCAACTTGCGGATTTAAGAGACAAGCTCGAATCCCGGGACGCTGAAACACTCGATTTTCTTGGAATTGATGATGATAGCGAAGGGAACAATGAGTTGTCACTCAAACTTACCAAGAAATTATAAGTTTTGAGGAAGAATGTTTTTACTTGTTTATATAATAGTTCCCTTGGCTAGTTGAACGTAATTTAAGTTGGTCTCAAGCAAGGTTCAATATGAGCATATTAAGCATGTAATCAACCAATTGTGAATTTTTCCCGGAAGGAGAGCGCCCAAATGAAGATAGCCGGAATAATTGCCGAATATAATCCCTTCCATTCCGGTCACGCCCTGCATATTGAGAAGACCCGCGAGAAATGCGGGGAGGATACCGCCGTAGTTTGCGTGATGAGTGGCTCCTTCGTCCAGCGGGGCGAGCCCGCCATACTCTCAAAGCGGGCGCGGGCCGAGATGGCTCTCGTCTCCGGCGCCGACCTCGTGCTTGAAAACCCGACCGTC